>NZ_JALNUO010000030.1:0-18787 GCF_026540835.1 Sphingomonas sp. GC_Shp_6
GGTTTGCCACCCTGCTCGGGCACGACAACAATTTGTTTTGTGCCTAAAGGGTCGCATGATTTGCCCGCCAAAAAAATTCAAATAATTCACTTGCCTGCAAATACCCAGCATAGTCTTTGAACAAAAATTTGGTGGAGGTGGTGGGTGTCACGGGTTAGCATCAAGGTCGGCTGTCTCGGGTTGACTTGCGTGCTCATCTGCGCCGCGCTCGTCGCGGTAGTAGTAATATATTATCAAGCGCGTCGAACGCCGGTGGGGCGACCGGAATATGTGGCCCTCGGCAGCTCGTTTGCAGCGGGCGCCGGTCTCGGACCACTGCAATCTGGCAGTCCGCTGCTCTGCGCGCGCAGCATCAATGGTTATCCTCAGCAACTCGCTGCGCTACGTCATCAGGCTATCGTCGACATGAGCTGCGGCGGTGCGGTCACATCGCATGTGCTGCGCGGCGGTCAATTCTTTCAACGCGCGCAAATCTCGGCGATCAAGCCTCAAACGCAGCTGGTGACGATTACGGTCGGCGGCAACGATATCGGCTATATCGGCGACCTATCGCAATTGGCGGCGCGCCACACGCATACGTTGTTCGGGCGGCTGGTGGCGCTGTCCTGGAAAGGACCACGAACCGATCGCGGGTATGAGACCCTGGAGCGCAATCTGTTGGCGAGTTTGCGGGCAATCCGCGCAAAGGCTCCACAGGCGACGATTGTGGTCGCCACCTATCCGGCGATCGTGCCGCGGGTCGGCACCTGCACGCGGCTGGGCCTGACCGCGGCGGAGGCAGCGTCTATGCGCAGCGTGGGTGACGAGCTTGCGGTCGTGACCAAGTCGATCGCAAAGCGCGGCGGGGCGATCCTCGTCGACATGAATGCGCTGGGGGCCACCCATGACGCCTGCTCGGCGGTTCCCTGGACGCGGGGCTGGACAAACGGAGGCATCGCACCGTTCCATCCGACGTTGGCCGGGGCGGTGGCGACGGCGCAGGCGATCGCCGCAGCGATCGCGCCTCAGGCAGTGCAGGCCGCGCGGACGGTGTCGGCTGCGCCGCGTTCGTAGAGCGCACGGAGGTGCCGGCCGACCTTGTCGACGAACGTCGCATTGTTTCCGAGGTCTCCGAACACCGACGTCATCGAGAGGAGCGGTCGGGGGTCGGAACCGCCCGCCCCGGCCTGCGCAACGAGCGACGCCGCGAACGGGTGCTTTATCTCGATCGGCCGACCCGCCTCGTCCACGCCTCGAATGCGTCGGAGCCACGCGGCTAGCGCCAGTGCGAGGAGATCGACCTCCTGCCTCTGCGCAAGCCGGTCGCGGATCGGGTCGAGGAGATAGTAGAGCGCCGCATCGGTGTTCACGCGCTCCACCGTATCGCAGATGGTCGGGTTGGCGAACCGCGCGACGAGCATCTGCTGATAGGCGACAAGATCGATCCCGGGGACGGGCGGGACGGTCGGAGCAGTCTCGCGTTCCATTAGCAGCGCCATGTAGCGCGCAAGCGCAGGATCGCGCATAGCCTCATCCACATAGGTATAGCCGATCAGCCGTCCGAGCGCGGAAATCGCGAGATGGCTGGCGTTCAGTAGCCGCAGCTTCATCCGTTCATAGGGGGCGACATCGGCGACGAACTGTGCGCCCACGGATCCCCAATCCGGTCGCCCGTCGGCAAAGTCGTCCTCGATCACCCATTGCGTGAAACGTTCGCAGAAGATGGGGCGGGCATCGATGACGCCGTGGCGTTCGGCCAGTGCGGCGGCATCGTCCGGTTGCGTTACCGGCGTAATGCGGTCCACCATCGTGTTGGGAAAGCGTGCTTCCCGGGCGATCCAGGCGGCAAGCTCGGGATCACGTACCTGCGCCAGGGCAAGCACCGCGGCACGCAGCACCGCGCCGTTGTGCTGAATATTGTCGCAACTTAGCGCCGTGAAGGCACGGGCACCCGCTGCCCGTCGCCGCCGATACGCCTCGACCAGAACGCCGATCGCGCTGGCAGGCCGATCGGTCCGTGCCAGATCGCGCAGGATGAGCGGATGCGCCAGGTCGAGCGTCTTGGTGGCGCGGTCGAGGCAATAGCCATGCTCGGTCACGGTAAGGCTTACGATCCGGATTTCGGGACGGTCGATGGCATCCAGTAGCGCGGCGCTCGATCCGCTCGCGTCGACCATTTCCGCGATCGATCCGATGATGGCCGCGTTCTCATAGCCTTCGTCGCGTTCGACCAATGTATACAGCCCGTCCTGCGCTGAAAGCGCCGCGATCGTCGACGCATCGCCGGGTAGCAGCGTCGCGCCTACGATTCCCCAGCGCTGCGCCGCGGGGGCCGCGTCCATCAATGCGTGAGTATAGCGGGCCATGTGCGCGCGGTGGAAATTGCCGAGCCCCAGGTGCACGATGCCAGGCTTGATTGTCGCCGGATCGTAGCGCGGCGTCGCGACGGCATTGGGCAGATGCCTTAGCGTCACGCGGGACAATGAGATCATTGCAGCAGCGTTCGATCGAGACTGTCGCCGTTCCCGTTAGCCAGCCGATCCGCGATGGTTGCGTCGAAGTGCCGATCCATTAGCATGCTTGCCCGAGCTGGATCGCTGCGGGCGATGGCTTCGGCGATGTCGTGGTGCGAGGCGAAGACCGCTTCGCGCTGCGCCGCGGTCTCGCGTGTGTGCCAGGCGGTCGGGACCGCAACGCGCATAAGCGCTTCGAACGAGCGCACAATCTGCAGGAACAGCGCGTTGCGGCTGGCTTCAGCGATGGCCTGGTGGAAGGCTATGTCGTGATGTGTCACTGCGTCGAGATCACTGCCGGCATTGCGCATGGCTTCGGCTGCATCGACGATCCAACGCGCCTCCGCCGTCGTGCGATGCTGTGCGGCAAGTTCGGCGGTCCGCAGTTCGAGTGTGCGTCGCACGTCCCAGACCTCGGTCGTGGAGATCTGGGCGGTGGCGACCGCGTGGTTGATCGACGCGGCCATCACCGATCCGTCGATCGCGCCGACGCGCGGCTTGCGTCCGTTGCCGACATCGAGCAGCCTTAGCGCCGCCAACGCGCCGAACGCCTCGCGCATCACTGCGCGGCTGACTCCTAGATCCTCGGCGAAGCGGCCTTCGCCCGGCAGCGTGTCGCCGACCTTCAGGCAGTTTGCTCGGATGTGGTCGCGGACGCGACGCATCGCCTGGTCGACGAGCGAGCCGTCGGTGCCCGTCGTCATGCCGCAGCCCTCTGTGCGCGGATCTGCGACGGCGCTTCGCCGAAGCGGCGACCAAAGGCGCGTGCGAAGCTCGCATTGTTGAAATAGCCGCAGCGATAACCGACGGATGCGATCGGCAGGTCGGTGGCCAGTAGCATCTGCCGCGCGCCGCCCAGCCGCCGCTCGGCAATAGCGTCGTTGACGCTGCAGGCGAACATGCTGCGGAAACCTCGCGTCAATTTGGAGCGATTGAGCCCGCAGGCGCGCGCAATCCCATCGAGCGTCAGCTTTTCGTGCCAGCGTTCGTCGATCAGTCGCCGCGCCGCCACGATTCGCTGCGTATCGAGCTCGGACCATTCGCCTGCGCCGTCCGCTGGGACGAGCGCGCCCTCGCGGAGCGCTTCGACGATCATGCAAAGCAGCTCGATGCTCTTGGCCAGCCGCAGCGTCGCGCGCGCGGGCTCGGCCAGCGGACAATCGCGCAACCCCATCGCGATCTCGCGGATCGCACTCGGCAAATGCCATGACGCCCCGGCCGTTTCGGGGACGAAGCCGAAAATGCGCTGACACGCTGCCTCTGCCACGACGAGAACCAGATCGTGGGCAAGCGGATCGTCTGACACGCACAACAACGCCTCGTTCGGGCGTATCGCGAGGATTACCGATCCGATCGGCCAGCCGGTGCGGTCGATCGGCCCATTGCCGATGAACGTCACCATTTCTGGCGAAACGTCGATGCGCTGCTTCATCCTGCCTCCTGTCGCGGCCCGTATGCTCGAGCTCGTACCACTGCATAGCTATCCGATAGCTGTGCCGCAACATCTATCAGAGAGGTTCGATCTCCGGACCGAAAGGCGCGCGACGAATTGCGACGAGGAACATCGCTGCGGCGATCAGGCTGACAATCACGCCGACGATCGCTTGGCCGGCGCCCAGGTGAGTCTCGCCCCCGAGAGCATCGCTGGTGAGAGTCACGAGCGATGGCGCAACGCCGTATCCGATAACGCCCGCGACCGCGATAAACGCGCCGATGCAGAGCCCCCGCAATTCGTTGGGAATAAGCACGGTGAGCGCGACCGAGGTACCAAGCCCGGTGATTGTACCGCAAAGTACCAGCGCGCCGAGTGCAACGGCAAACAGTGGGACGTTAGGGGCAATGGCGAAGAGTGCCGTGGGGATGCCGATGAGCGCCGCTGCGAACGAGCTGAACAGTACGCCGCCACGCCTGCCACTATTGTGTCCCACGTCGGCGGTGAAACCGCCGACGATAGTACCGACTAGACCGGTGATGAAGATCAGCATGCCCATCCACCCGGCGAACTGGTCGGGTGTTAGGTGATAATTGCGCTGAAGGATCGGTGCGGCCCAGATGCCAGCGGCCGCGTCGGCCATTACGACGCTGACCTGACCGACGAACAGGGGCACCAGGAACCTCCGCCGCGCCCAGAGTTCGGCCGCAACGATGCGGAACGGCGCATGCACGCCTGCCGTCACCTCCTGCCGCGCAGGCTCCTGCATCATCAGAATCGGGAGGCACGCAACTACTGAGAGAACAGCGAGTGCGACATGCACGCTGCGCCAAGGCCCTAGCGGCGGCAGGTAGGGAAGAACCGCACCATGTAGGAACCAGCCAAGCAGCGCGCCCGAAAGTCCGAAAGCGAGCGCGACACCAAGCGTCTTGCCGAGCGTCACGATCAGTAGCGCCCGCCCGCGATGCGCCGGCGCGCAAAGGTCCGCCCCGAGTGACAGGGCGGCGGTCAGTCCGCCCGTCGTGCCGATACCGGTCAGCATACGGCCGATGAACAGGATCGTGGCGCTCGGCGCGAAAGCGGTGACGACGGTGCCCAGCGTCCAGATCGACGCCATCACGGCCAGTAGCCGCACACGCCGGCCGCGATCGACCAGGATGCCGATTGGGATCGAGAAAAGCGCCAGGGGTATCGCCGCGGACAGGCCTTGGATCAGCCCCAACGCCTTATCGGTAAGTCCCATTTCCAGCTTGGCGCCTTCCTGCACCATGCTGAACGAGCCCATCGTCGTGAACCCGAGTGCCATCGCGAGCGCGAGCACAAGCAACGGCGGCAGCGCGCGTGCGAACGTCCTCGGTTGCGCGGTGCTCATGCCGCTAGCGCTCGGGCGAGGCCGGCGTTGCTGTCGCGCCGCGCCTGCAGCGAGACGGGGGCGGCGGCGAAGAAATCGAAGCCGTGATAGCCGCCGGGATAGACGTGCAGTTCGATCGGCACGCCTGCGCGGTTCAGCCGCTGGGCATAATCGATGTCCTCGTCGACGAAAAGATCAAGCGCGCCGGTTGAGATATAGGTTCGCGGTAGTCCGGTCAGATCGGTCGCCCTGGATGCGGCGGCATAGGGCGAAACACCATCGATGCCCGGTTCGTGCCCTAGCAGCGCCGTCCAGCCGAAGGCGTTGTTGTGGGCATGCCAGATGAACTCACCAGCAGTCGGGTGCGGTTCGCGGACGCATGTGCGGTCGTCGATCATCGGATAGATCAGGTGCTGGAAGGCGAGGGGGTAGTCTCCGCGATCGCGCGTCATCAGCGCGAGCGCCGCCGCAAGCCCGCCACCCGCGCTCTCGCCCATCACCCCAATCCGCGTTGAGTCGATGCCGAGATCGCCGGCGTGGCCGAATGTCCAAGCGAGCCCGGCATAGCAATCCTCGATCGCGCCTGGGAATATCGTCTCGGGGGCGAGGCGGTAGTCGACCGAGACGATCGCGCAGCCGAGTTCGGCGGCGAGCGGCCGGTGCAACGGCTCGATCTCTGCCGCCGAGCCACCGACATATCCGCCGCCATGAATGTGGTAGATGCACGGCAGTGGGCCGGTCGCGCCGATCGGGCGATAGACGTGCATACGGACGTCGGGTGCTCCATCGGGGCCGGGGACGGTTAGTATATCGAGCGTGGTCGTCGTCCGGTCGACCGGGGGCAGCGGTATCTCTCGCGCGCGCATCGCCGCGAAATTCTCCGGGGACAGTTCGACGCGCGGAAAAACGTCGAGCAGTGGCCTTAGTTCAGGGTCGACGAGATGCAGCGTGTCCATAGGATGGTTCCTTGGGGTCAGAGCGCGAAGATCTTGCCGGGATTGAACAGGTCTTTCGGGTCGAGAGCGCGCTTGATGGTGCGCATCAAGTCGACCGCGTCACCTAGTTCGGCGACGAGCCACTCCTGCTTGCCGATGCCGATGCCATGCTCGCCGGTGCAAGTGCCGTCCATAGCCAGCGCGCGTTCGACGAGCCTCGCATTGATCGCCTTCACCTCGGTGAACTCGTCGGGTTTGTTGGGATCGATCGCGAAGATGACGTGAAAATTGCCGTCGCCGACATGTCCTAGGATCGTCGCAGGCACATCCGTGGTCGCGAGGTCGCGTTTGGTCTCGGCGATGCATTCGGGCAGGCGGCTGATCGGAACGCATACGTCCGTCGTCAGGCCGACAGCGCCGGGGCGCAGGTTGATGGACGCATAATAGGCCTCGTGCCGAGCCTTCCACAGCCGGGCGCGTTCCTCGGGCAGGTTTGACCAGGCGAAATCGCCGCCGCCATTGTCGCTTGCCAAGGCACGAACCGTCTCGACCTGCTCGGCGACCCCCGCGGGGGAGCCGTGGAATTCGAAAAACAGCGTCGTCACCTCGGGCAGGTCGAGCTTCGACCAGCGATTGACCGCGTGGATTTGCATGTCGTCGAGGATTTCAACGCGCGCGAGCGGTACGCCGAGC
Source organism: Sphingomonas sp. GC_Shp_6 (assembly GCF_026540835.1). Lineage (NCBI taxonomy): Bacteria > Pseudomonadati > Pseudomonadota > Alphaproteobacteria > Sphingomonadales > Sphingomonadaceae > Sphingomonas > Sphingomonas sp. GC_Shp_6. The sequence goes on from NZ_JALNUO010000030.1 coordinate 6,904, forward strand.
TGAATCGCCTGAACCACCGTCGCCACCGCGCCGTCCAGCGACTCGAACCCGCAGACGGCAGAGGAGATCGTCTCGGGGATCGGATGCAACCGCAGCGTCACCTCTGTGATGATTCCGAGCGTTCCCTCGCTGCCGACGTAGAGCCGGGTGAGATCGTAGCCCGCCGCCGACTTTCGAGCGCGTCGACTGGTGCGGATCACGCGTGCATCAGGAGTGACGATCGTCAGCGACAGCACAGCCTCGCGCATCGTACCGTAGCGCACTGCATTGGTGCCGCTCGCGCGTGTCGAGGTCATGCCGCCTATCGTGGCGTTGGCGCCCGGATCGATCGGAAAGAACAATCCGGTATCGCGCAAATGGTCGTTCAGCTGTTCGCGTCGGACCCCCGCCTGGACGGTGCAGTCGAAGTCCTCCGCGTTGACGGCAACGATCGCGTCCATCTGCGACAAATTGACGCTTACACCGCCTCGTACCGCGAGAGCGTTTCCCTCGATCGACGTGCCCGCGCCGAACGGTACGATCGGCACGTTCGCGGCGACGCACAGTTCGACCAGCGCAACCACGTCGTCTGTCGACTGTGCGAACACCACCGCGTCGGGGGGCATCGCCGCGAAATGTGCTTCACTGCGCCCGTGCTGGGTCCGCATCGCCTCGGTGACGTGGAAGCGCTCGCCGAAGCGCCGCTCCAGCGCCTGCACGAACGTCACAGGCAGTGTCACCGGCTCGTGGATGAAGGCGGGAGCGTTCATGCGATCAGAACCGGATCGTACCGCGCAGGCCGATGCGCTGCCGGTTGCCCTGGATGACCAGGTTGTTGACCAGGAAGGCCGGCACGCCTGCACGCGCTAGTGCCGACTTGTCGATATAGGACTCGATGTATTTCGCATCGGTGAGGTTCGTTGCAAATACGCCGACGTCGAAATGTGGCGTTTGCCAGACCAGCGAGGCGTTCACGAGCGTGTAGCCGTCGAGGAATGGCAAAGAGGTGGCATCCAGCGTGCTCGCGGCCCGGCGCCCCTTGCCGATGACATTCGCGTCAAGCACGATCGCTTGCCCATGCGGCAGCGGCACGCGGAAGTTGCTGCCGACGGTGTAATTGAAATCGGGCACGAACGGGATGCGATTTCCCGGATAGGCGTAACCGGTCGTACCTTGGAACTCGCTGGAGTCGGTCACCCGCGCGTGTAGTGCCGTCGCGTTGCCGTAGACCCGCCAGTCGGGCGTGATCGCATAGCTGACCTCGGCTTCCAGGCCGTAGCTCTTGACCTTGCCCGTGTTGAGATTGATCGCAACGAAACCCACCGGCTGGCCGGTCGTCGGCGAGACGATGGTGCTGGGTGCCAGCGCGTTCGGACCGATGTAGTCGCTGTAGTCGTTGTAGAACACGTCGGCGTCCGCGGTCAGCTTGTTGTCCAGCGCGGTCAACTTGGTGCCGACCTCATACGTCCAGACGCTGTCGCCCTTGTAGGTTAGGTTAGGTGCGCCGGGGCCGTTCTGCCCGCCGCCGCGCACGCCGCGCGCGACCGAGGCATAGGTCATGAAGTCGTGGCTCCAATGCTTGGTCAGCGTGACACGTGGTTCGAAGTTGTTCGCTTCATATGCGGCGGGCAACCCGGCGGTCGAGGCGTTTAGCTTTTGATGGTCGTAGCGCAGGCCCGCCGCGATATCGATCGTCTCGCCCAGCTTTAGGAAGGCGGTTCCGAAGATCGCCTGGTTGTTGTCGGTGGAAGTGGCGGTGGTGGGTATCGTTAGCGCGAGCGGCACGATGGTGCTCGTCCCGAACGCGAACGTCGTATAGTGGCTGACGAAGCCGCCGATCAGCGTCGAGAACTTGTCGCTCCACTGCGTGTCGAAGCGAAGCTCTCCGGTATAGGTCTTGAGCGTACGGTCCTGTGTCGCGCGCAGGAAGTCGATCGGGCTGAAGTCGCCATCGGCGAAGCTCGTTGCATCACTCTCGTTATATGCACCGATCGCGGTGATCTTCGTCTTGATCGGATCGACCTGGAACTCGCCCTTCAAATTGACGCCGTAATAGTCGATTGTGACGAGGCTAAGCGAGTTCGTCTGGCCATTCAGCGAATAATCGGTGGGGCCGGTCGATGTGAAATACGGCACGCTGCCGCCGAACACGCGGTCGTAGTTGGCGTTGAGCGTGAATGTCGCCCAGGGCGTCGGCGTGAAGCGCAGCGTGCCGTTGACGCTCTTCGTCTCCAGCGGATTCTGGTTGCCGCCCGCCAGCGCATTCCGTTCAAACCCGTCCTGCGTGTGATAGGCGGCGCCGACCCGGAACTGCAGCACGTCCTTGATGATCGGACCGCTGATGCTGCCGGAAGCGCTGGCGAAATTGTCGCCGCCCGCCAGGCTGCCGTCCAGTCGGACGTGCCACTCGTTGGTAGGCTGCCGCGTGATGACGTTGATCGCACCACCCAGCGTGTTGTTGCCGAACAGCGTGCCCTGCGGTCCGCGCAAAACCTCGACGCGTTCTACGTCAACCAACGGCGAATTGAGATAGGACGTGTTGGGCTGGTACACGCCGTCGATGAACAGTCCGACGCCTGGCTGTACCGAATCGATGAGCGTTGTGCCAACGCCGCGGATCGAAATGAAGGCGCGGCCTGCACTGTCCGAATTGATATTGAGGCCGGGCGAATAGGCCGCCACGTCCTTGATGAGGACGAGCTGCTGCTGTTTGATCGCATCGCCCGAGATGGCAGTTACGGCGATCGGCACGTCCTGAAGGCGTTCCTGACGCTGCCTTGCCGTGACAACGATGTCGTTCCCGACAGTCGGCTCGCCCTCCTGTATCTTCAGATTGGGATCGGACGGCGTGCCAGTCGTCGCATTGGTCGCTTGCGGCGCTTCCTGCGCGCGAACGACGCCGGGCGCGGTCATGGCGGCGACCGACGTCGCGAGAATGAGCAAAGTGCGGTGGCGCATGAAAGATCCTCTCCGTCTCCGGCGGCTCGGGCGGCTGCTCGGATTTGAGCGGTATGGACGGTATAAGACCTACCTGAAAGGTACCTTTGCTATGCCAATCGGCTCGCGTAGTTGGCCGTGCGGCGCGACGATCATGGGAGGAAAGGGGCGGCCGCCATCGGCCGTTCGTGGATGGTTTCTGCTGCGGCGAGGTGGTGAACGTTGCGGTTTTCGCGCGTGAAGGCAGGCCATGGCAGCGTTCCATCTCGCGCGAAATCGAGCCATATCTTGTGGACGCGCTCGGCCAACGCCTGGGGCGGGTTCGGGCCACACAGCCCTTCGTTCCCGGTCGCGACAGGCAGCGTATCGAAAACGAAGGGCACTTCCATCGCATGTGATGCACCAAGCTCGCCACCGAACAGCGGAGACCGCCACTCGAATTCGTAAACATGCGTGCGGCCCTGATGCTCCTCGGCAAAACGCCGCGCGGGCCAGCGGAATACAAGGTCGTTCATCGCGTCGGTCAGCGCCTGTCCGGGCTTTCGCCCTTTCTGCCCCATACCATAGGCGCGCAGCACCTTGCGCGCATTGGGCTGCGAGCGATGCAGCACATAGGTAGCGAGCAACCGGCCGATCTTATCGCGCACCCCGCTGGGGATGAGGTAGAGGTTCATCTCTTCGGCATTTGTCCCGATCAGCAGATCGATCTCCGCGCCCGCACCCTTCTTCAGCGCGTCCAGCGGCGGTTCGGGCAGCACGTCGTCGCCATGCACGGGCACGAAGCGGCTGATCCCGAACACCGGCTCCCTCCCGTCCGGCCCCCGCAGGTCGAGCCGGGTCATCGGAAGCGAGACCTTCTCGACCGCGTCGAGTGCATCGCCCGGCGCGATGCTCGCGAACCCGGTGCGATCGGGGGCGATCTTGAGCAGCTTCGCGAGCTTCTTCACCAACCGCTGCGCGATGGTGACGTCGCGCGTCATACCGCCATGCCCGCTTTCAATGATGGCGCGGTGGAACAGACCTTTGGCCAGCGGCGAGGTCATCAGGTCGGCGATTGCCATCGCACCTGCCGATTCGCCGAAGACGGTGACGTTGCCCGCATCGCCGCCGAACGACGCGATATTGTCCTGCACCCAACGGAGCGACGCTATCATGTCGCGCAGCCCCAGATTGGTCGGAACGCCGGGGATCGGCAGGAACCCATTGATCCCCATCCTGTAATTCATCGCGACGCAGACCACCCCGTCGCGCGCGAAGCTGCTGCCGTCCTGCACCGGCGCGTCCTTGCTTCCGAGCACGAACCCACCGCCATGTATGAAGACCATCACAGGGAGCGTCGTGCCGCTCTCGGGCGTCCAGACATTAAGCGTTAGGTAATCGTCACCTTCTACCCAACCGTCGCCGACGAGCGCCCGGACGGCAAGTCCGGGAACGTCACGGATGCGCTGCGGCGCATTGGGCCCGGGTCGGGTGGCGTCGCGAATGGTGACCGACGCGGCTACAGGCTGTGGTTCGCTGAACCGCAGCGCGCCCGCCGGTGGTGCGGCGTAGGGAATGCCCAGGAAGCGTCGAATGCCGCCAACGCGCGATCCACGGACGGCCCCGGCCGTCGTCTTGATTGTCGTCGATGCTATTTCGGAAGAATGATCGTCTTGCATGTCGGCGATCGTAGCACGACCGAGATTGCAGATCGGATCGCTTGGTGTGCCGAACCGCTGGATCGACAGACGAGTTGGCACTTTCTCAGCTAAGGTGCAGCGAATTCCCTATCTGGTTAGGCACACTAGCGGACGATTATCGTTCGTCCTTCGGACCCAGTTGGTCCCGGAATGTCTCGGTTCAAGCCCGCCAAATGGCTTCAGTAAGATGCGTGGCAGCGGGCAAGCGAATTAGATTTCGGTTAGATTGACAGTACCCGTCGGCGGCATGGTCGGTCTGCATCGGTTAAGCCTATCGCATTCGACCATGCCTGTTCGAACAACCGCTATGCTGACCCGAGCCCCCAGCGCAAAAAATGGTGGCGATGCGCTTACCGATAGCGTCGGTGCGTTCAATCGAAGTGCGTAGCGATCACCAAGTGCCGCTCCCGGTTAGCCCGTCGCGATACTCCGCGATACGGCGCGCGGTAGCGGGAGACGTCGAGGCGGGGAGTCGATCCAACGGGAACCATTGCGCATCGGCGATCTCCAGAAGATCGGCGCGGCGCAGGGTGGAGTCCCGTTCGCACCGGGCGCGGGTGGCGTAGACGATGATATGGTCGTCCTTGCCTTCGTAGCGACTGTAATAAACGCCCAAGACGCGCTCGATGATCGGTCCCGTCACCGCGACCTCTTCCTCGATCTCCCGGAACAGCGCCTGTTCGATGCTCTCGCCCTTTTTGACACCGCCACCGGGCAGATACCAATGATCCAGATAGGTATGACGTACGAGCGCAATGCGATCGTTCTGATCCAGCAACACCGCCCGGACACCTATCGTGCGCGGTTTAGTCACCCGCCAGATCGTACGCGCGACCGTTCCAATCACGCGGTGGTGCAAGGCCATCGAACACTCCCTTAAGGCCGTCGGCCATGCTTCCGGAACGGTAATTCGCGCTCGGATCTTTACCACGGTCGATGTGCGGGATCGCCTATGTTGGCATCTCTTGACGTGCATCCAACGGCGCACTTCGACCATTGCGGACGTGGCGGCGGGATAACGCGGCGATATCGCTGATGCCCATCAGTGTCAGGGTACGCTCGAACTCATCCCGTAGCAGCGTCAGGACGCGATCGACGCCAGTCTCACCGCCCGCGGCCAGTCCGTACAGATAGGGGCGTCCAACCGAGCAGGCGGTCGCTCCTAGGGCAAGCGCCTTCACCACGTCCGCGCCGCGCCTGATGCCGCCGTCGCAGATCACATCCGGCGCATCGCCGACGGCGTCGCGCACGGCCTCGATCTGGTCGATCGGGGCGGGTGCGCCATCCAGCTGACGCCCGCCATGGTTAGAGATTATCACACCCGTGGCCCCCGAGGCTATCGAGCGGCGCGCGTCCTCCGGGGTCATCACGCCTTTGATCGCGAGCGGCCCGTTCCATTCGCGCGCAAGCCATTCAACATCGCGCCAACCGATCGAACGGTCGAACTGACCGCCGATATAGTTGAACAGGCTCATCGGCCCCGATGCCAGCGCATCGACCTTGTGGCTGACGTTCGCGAGGTCGAACTTGGACCCGGTCATCGCTGGGATCGACCAGGACGGGTGCAGTGCGAAGCTGAGCAACGACCGCAGCGTCAATTTCGGTGGCAGCGACAGGCCGCTGACCCTGTCGCGTTCCCGATTGCCGGCGACGGGTGTGTCAACCGTCAGCGCAAGGCCGTGAAAGCCGGCGGCCCGGCATCGCGCCACGAACTCGGCGGTCAGGCCGCGATCCTTGAAGATGTAGATCTGGAAAACCTTCGGTCCGGCAAACGCGTGTGCCAGCTCCTCCAGCCGCGTCGTGCCCATGGTCGACAGGCTGTAAAGGAGCCCATGTCGCGCCGCTGCGCGCGCGACAGCAAGCTCGGCGTGCCCATGGAACATGCGGGTGAGCCCGGTAGGTGCGAGCATCAGCGGCCAACGCGACGTCTGCCCGAAGATGCTGGTCTCGGTCCGTATTGTCGACACGTCGTTGAGGACGTCGGGAATCAGCTCATAGTCCGCGAACGCCCCGACGTTCCGGCGCAACGACAGTTCGTCGTCCGCCCCGCCGTCGATATAGTCGAATATCGGTAGCGGCAGTCGACGCTGCGCCATCAGGCGCAGGTCGGCCACGTTGTTCGTGCGTTCAAGCCTCGTCATGGTGCCTCGTTCGGCTCACTGTCTTCCTACCCTAGACAACGCTGAGTTTGAAGTCGCTCGCTATCAGCGGAACATGCCCGCTCAGGCGAATGACCATGTCGGGCGTCGCATTTCCGTTGACTGCGCTGGAACGATGAACAGGGGACCGCGTATCGCTCCGCAGGTCGAAGGGCCCGAGCCATGTTGCGCCATTCATATCCGGATAAAATTTCGACGAAAGCCGTCGGCTCGCATGAACGGATGACCTAAATTGGGTGACGATCGAATCGGTTAAAATGTCTGAATTTGGGTGACGCAGCATGGCAGCAGTAGATGCGAGGCTGCAGGGGCTCGGCTATGACCGCGCTTTATAGTGCTGCAGCCGCCGAGGGTTCTGTCAGACCAACGTGGCAGTCAGAGCAGGGGGCTGGTAATGGCGGCACAATGGAGTGGGAATAACCGCCTGCCCGCTAGAGTTTGATGACGTTACTTTGAACCGTCGCCCTGAGCTTGTCGAAGGGCCTGTACCGCCTGCGGAAGCACGCCTGCGGAGAGCGTGCTTCGACAAGCTCAGCACGAACGGATCTCGTAATCCTGCCAGGCTGATCCCATCCCGCTTAGCCGAGCCCGGCGAGCCACCCCTCGATCGCATCGCACGCCGCCGCCGTGCCGCCCTGTTCTTGGAGGGTCAGTGCGCGTTCGTCGGTGCCGGGCCGCTCCAGCGTGGCCAATTGGCTGTCGAGCAGCGACACCGGCATGAAGTGTGTCCGGTGGACCAGCCGGTCGCGCAGCGTCGCCTCGTCGGTGTCGAGCAGGACGAAGCCGAGCGTGGGGCGGCCGGCGGCGCGCAAGGCGTCGCGATAATCCCGCTTCAGCGCCGAGCAACTGACCACGCCCCAGCCATCGCCGCGCTCCGCGATCCAGTGCCCGACCGCGGCCAGCCATGGCGCGCGATCGGTATCGTCGAGCGCGATCCCAGCGCTCATCTTGGCGATGTTGGCGGGCGGGTGGAGATCGTCGCCCTCCTCGAACGGGCATCCCAGCCGTTTCGCCAGCATCGCGCCCACGGTCGACTTGCCCGATCCCGATACGCCCATCATCACGATCACGCGCGGCGTCATGCGTTGCGCAAGCCTAGCAACACATTGCCCTCCGTCGACAGATAGTTGCGCGCGTAATCGAAGCGCGGCGTGTCCGAGAACAGCAGATAATAATATTTCATCTGCTCGGACCACCAATAGCCCGGGCAATGATCCGATTGCACCATCGGCTGCACGCGCATGTCCTCGATCTGGGCATAGCCGAAGCGCGCGCGGTTGAAGCGTTTCATGTTTAGATAATTGGTGCGCCCGATCATCCGCCATTCCGGTGCGCGGTCGAGCAGCCAATGGTTGAACGCGGCATCGGCGAGTTCGGGGCGCAGCGCGTTGGTGGGCGCGAACGCCTCGCCGGTCAGATAGTCATAGCCCTCGGGCAGGATGCCGAACCGGTCCTGCACCGCCGCCCAGGCGCGGGTATAGGCGGCGCCCAGCGCGGGCGCGCCGCCCTGGGCGAGCAGGCCGCCATAGAAGGCGGCGAGTTCGTCCTGCTGTGCACTCAGCGGGCCGCCGGTTTCAAAATCCACATCGCCGAACCAAGTGTGCGGGCCCGCGCGCACCGCCTGGTATTTGACGATCGCCGCGGTGCAGACATCGTACATCGCCTTGCAGTCCCGGTCGCCGAAGAGCTGCCAGCCGTCCCACAGATATTCGTAGTAGCTGTCCGACGGCGGCCCCACGGTCGCGCGGCGGGTAAGCCAGATGCCGGTATCGGAATCGATCCCGTCCGCCAGCAGCCCGATCGTCGAGCGGCGCGCGAACAGCGCGACCTGCGCGCGCTTGGCGGCGTCGTGATAGCGCGGATCGCCGGTCAGCCGGCTCAGCGTGCCGAATTCGGGGAGGTAGGTGCCGATCTCGGCGGGATTGGTCCGCGTGCCGCGTGTGGCGCCGGTGCGCAGATTGACGAAGCGATGCGGCATGCCGGTCGGCGTGGCGAAGGCCGGGAGCAGCCGGTTGCCGAGATCGCGGGCGTGCGCCAGCAGCATCGGATCGCCGCTCGCGTGATGCGCCGATAACAGTCCGCCGAGCAGGCGGATCGCGGTCTCGAAGACCGAGACCTCGCCGTCGACGTCGAAGCTCAGATGCGCCCGCACCCAGCGCTGCGCCTCGGCGAATTCGGCGTCGAGGCCCATCACCCACAGCGTGTCCATCGCCTCGATCAGGCTGAGGCCCAGATGATGGGTCTTGAGCGGAAAGCTCTCATAGCCGCCGCTGATCGGCAGGATCTGGTCGCGGCCCCAGGCATGCGCGCGGTAGTTCGCCCAGGCCCAGCGCATCTCGGCCCGGACGTCGGCGGCGAGCGCATGCCAGTCGACCGCGCTCGCACCCTCTTGCGCGAAGACAGGCGCGGCCGCGAGCGCGAGCCCGCCGCCCATAAACCCGCGCCGTCCGATCCTGCTATCCACCCGCGTCTCCTTCATGCCCCATCCTGTGCCAAACGGAGCGCCGGGGGCAAGGTTCATCCGGGGATGACGGTGCCGCAACGAACTGCTTTACTGCGTTTATGCGCATCGCTTTCGCCCTGACCCTGCTCCTCCCGTCGATCGCCGCCGCGCAGACCGCGCCAGCGCCGCCCACACCCTATGCCGCCGTCGATCCGATGATCGGAACGGGTGGGGAGGGGCATACCTTTCCCGGCGCCACCGCGCCGTTCGGCATGGTGCAATTGTCGCCCGACACCGATACGTCCTGCGTGATCCGCAGCTGCTATGGCCATGCGGCGGGCTATCGCTACGAGGATCCGACGATCCAGGGCTTCAGCCACACGCATTTCTCGGGCGCGGGGCATAGCGATCTCGGCGACATTCTGGTGATGCCGGTATCGGGCGCCCGCGTGCCGCTGGAGCCGGGCGATTCCAAGCTGCCGGGCTCGGGCTATCGATCGCGCTTCGCGCATGCAAACGAGACGGCGCAGCCCGGCTATTATGCGGTAACGCTCGACGATGCTAGGGTGCGCGCGGAGATGACCGCGGGCACGCGCATCGGCGTGCATCGCTATACCTTCGCCGACAACGCTGATGCGCATCTGGTGATCGATCTGCGCACGTCGCTCTATGCCTATCCGGGCAAGATCCTATGGTCGATGTTGCGGTTGCGCCCCGACGGCACGCTCACCGGATCGCGCGAGACGCGGGGCTGGGCGCCGGGGCGCAAGCTGTTCTTCGCCATGCGCTTTTCCGCGCCGATCACCGGCCATGGCTTCGTCGATACCGAGACGGGCGTCGCCTATAGGGGATTCCAGGGGCCGGGGCGCGGCAGCGATGCGGTGCCCGAACGGCTCGGGCGGGCGCTGGTCGCGCGGCTCGATTTCGGGCCGCTCGCCCGGCCGCTGGAAGTGCGTGTCGGCCTATCGGGGGTAGACGAGGCGGGCGCGATCGCGAACCTCGATTCCGAACCGGGCAATTTCGACGCGATCCGCGCGAGGACGCGCGCGGCGTGGGAGACGGCGTTGGGCGCGGTCGCGATCGATGCGCCCAGGCCGATCCGCACCAGCCTCTACACCGCGCTCTACCACGCGCTGCTCGCGCCGTCGGTGTGGAGCGACGCGGACGGCCGCTATCGCGGGCCCGACGGGCAGGTGCATGTCGCGGACGGCTTCACCTTCCGCTCGACCTTTTCGCTGTGGGACACGTTCCGCGCCGAGCATCCGCTGCTCACGATCGTGCAACCCGCCAGCACGACCACCGATGTCGTGCGTTCGCTGATCGCGAGCCAGCAGGAAAGCGCGTTCGGCATCCTGCCGGTGTGGCAGTTCGCGGGTGCCGAGACATGGACGATGATCGGCTATCACGCGGTGCCGGTGATCGCGGACGCCTATCTGAAGGGTATCGGTGGCTTCGACGCGAACGCCGCGCTGGATGCGATGGTCGCCAGCGCCACCTATGCGCCTTATGGCGGGCTCGGCGCGTATATGGCGCGCGGCTATGTGCCGATCGAACAGGAGCCCGAGGCGGCGTCCAAGACGGTTGAATATGCCTATGACGACTGGACGATCGCGCGGATGGCGCGAAAGCTCGGCCGCACCGACATAGCCGACCAGTTCGAGAAGCGCGCCGGCAACTGGCGCAACAGCTTCGATCCCGCCACCGGCTTCGTCCGAGCGCGCCTGTCCACGGGCGCATTCCGCACGCCGTTCGATCCCACCGCGATCAACTATGGATCGGATTATACCGAGGGTAATGCCTGGCAATATAGCTGGTTCGTGCCGCAGGATCTGGGCGGCCTCGTCACGATACTGGGTAGCGATGCGAAGACCGTCGCAAAGCTCGACGCGATGTTCGACTATGACAATTCGAAGCTCGACTATAGCCATGCCGAGGATATCGCCGGGCTGATCGGCCAATACATCCATGGCAACGAGCCGAGCCACCATGTCGCCTATCTCTACGATTACGCCGGCGCACCGTGGCGGACCCAGGCGCGGCTGAAGCAGATCGTCGACAGCCAGTACAAGCCCACGCCTGACGGCCTGGCGGGGAACGACGATCTGGGCCAGATGTCGGCATGGCTCGTCTTCACCGGGCTTGGCTTCTATCCGGTCACGCCGGGCAGCGGCGAATATGCGATCGGCCGACCGTTCGTGGATCGCGCCGTGATCGCGCTGCGGGGCGGGCGGCGCTTCACGATCGTCGCGGACGGCTTGTCGGAGGCGAACCGCTATGTCGGCGCGGTGACGCTGAACGGCCGGCCGCTCGACCGGGTGTATCTCCGCCATGCCGAGATCATGGCGGGCGGCGAACTGCGATTCCGGATGCAGGCTATGCCCGACACGCGCTGGGCGGTGTCGGTGGCCGCGCGTCCGGCGTCGATGACGCCTTATCGCTGAAGGTCTGGCGCTGGCGGTCAGGCGGAGCCCGTCACGCGCGCCAGCCTCGCGACGGAAAGGGCGGGCGGGGCATCATGTTGTCGGTTGACCCCCATGAGAGGGATGTCTGCAAGGTTGAAATGGCGGAATTTAGCCATTTCTGCATTGTGATTAGGCCAAGGTTTTACCTGCGTGCCGTACCAGCGCGGTTGATGTCGGGGATCGATTAACCTCGTATGGGGTTCTGTCAGACCAACGTGGCAGGCC
>NZ_JALNUO010000031.1:0-17313 GCF_026540835.1 Sphingomonas sp. GC_Shp_6
AAGCTGACTTGCCCAGTGGCAGATAATTTCAAGGTTACACCATTCAAGCGCTCGAAAATAGGCAGGCCCTCACCGCCAAGGTTATACCGTTCGCACGCTACTATCATCGCCAGCCGTATGGTTCGACGCGGAGCTTCTCACTTCCAAGCAGGCGGGGAGGTGGTACGCTAATCCAATCCACCTAGCGGTACACAACGGGTTTGATAGCCTATGAAAAATAACCGTTTACTTACGGTCGACGGTCAAGGTAGCTACTCCAGCCCTGTCCACCACCGTCCGGGCAAAGTTCCGGGCAAGGTCATGGCGTTGACACGCCGTGCGGCGGGCGCCATTCCGCGAAAATGGCGCTCCGTCTTCCCCGCATGCTGTCGCTGACGCCGGAACTCGACGCGTTTCTCGCGGCGCGGATCGCCGCCGGCGATTATGCCGATGCCGGCGAGGGCGTTCGTGCGGCGCTAACGCTACTGCGCGATCACGCGGCCGAAGGTGCGACGATGGCCTGGCTGGTCGGCGGCGGCGAATGCGGCGCGCTGATCCGGGCGCGCGACTGGAGCGCGACGTCGCTCGGCGGCCCGGCCGGGTGGCCGGCCGCGTTGCGCACCACCCTGGCGAACGTCGTCAATTCGCCCGTCGCCAAGGTGCTGATGTGGGGCCCGGAGCATGTCATGCTCTACAACGACGCCTATCGCGCGATCGCGGGCGATCGGCATCCCGAAGCATTCGGCCGCCCCGTCCACATCGCCTTTCCCGAAGTGTGGGACTGGAACCGCAAAGTGCTTGCCGCGGCACGGGGCGGCGAGGTGGTCGCGCACCGTGACCAGCCGATCCTGTTCCACCGGCCCGACGGGCCAGAGACGCTGGTGCTCGATCTGTTCTACACGCCCGTCTATGGCGCGACGGGGCAGGTCGAAGGCGTGCTGTGCACGATGGTCGACAACAGCCAGCGGGCCGCGCTCGAAGCGCGGCTGGCGGCGAGCGAGGCCGAGCTGCGGCGCGTCACCGATGCGGTGCCCATGCTCGTTTCCTATGTCGACAGCGATTTCGTCTATCGCTTCGCCAACGAGCGCTACCGCGACTGGGTGGGCACCCCGCCCGAGGCGATGATCGGGCGCCACGTCGGCGATGCGCTCGGCGAGGCCTTTTTCGAGGATCGCCGCGAATCGCTCGTCCGCGCCCTGGCCGGGGAAGCCTTTTCGGCCGAGACGATGGTCACGCACTGCGATGGCGTGCGGCGGCACATGGAGATCCGCTACGTTCCGCATGTCGCGGCGGACGGATCGGTGCCGGGCGTCTATGTCCTCGGCATCGATATCGAGGAACGGGCGCAGCGCGAGGCGGAACTGGGCATCAGCAACGGCCGGTTCCGCACCGCGATGGATGCCGTCCACGGCGTGCTGTGGACCAACACGGCGGACGGGCGGATGCGCGGCGAGCAGCCCGGCTGGACCGCGCTGACCGGGCAGACGGAAGACGCGTACCGGGATTATGGCTGGACGGCGGCGATTCATCCCGACGATGTCGCCCCCACGATCGCGGCATGGCAGGCCGCGGTGGCGGCGCGGGCGATGTTCGTGTTCGAGCACCGCGTCCGCCGGCATTGCGGGGCTTGGCGCCGCTTCGCCGTCCGGGCGCTGCCGATCCTCGATTCCAAGGGGACGATCCAGGAATGGGTCGGCGTCCACACCGACATCACCCACCAGCGCGCGGCCGAGGCGGCGCTGCGCGATCAGGCGGAAACGCTGTCGCGGCAAGTGCATCATCGCCAGCGTGCCGAGGATCAGCTCCGCCAGTTGAACGATACGCTGGAGGCGCGCGTGATCGCCGAGATCGACGAGCGCCGGCAGGCGGAAGCCAAACTGGCGCAGAGCCAGAAGATGGAGACCGTCGGCAAGCTGACCGGCGGCGTCGCGCATGATTTCAACAATCTGCTCCAGGTCGTCTCCGGCAATCTCCAGCTGCTCGCCAAGGATATCGCGGGCAACGATCGCGCCGAGCGCCGCGTCGCCAGCGCGATGGCCGGGGTGGCGCGCGGATCGAAACTGGCGGCGCAACTGCTGGCGTTCGGCCGCCGTCAGGCGCTCGAGCCGAAGGTCGTCAACGTCACCCGCTTCGTGCGCGACATGGACGACATCCTGCGCCGCGCGATCGGAGAGGGGATCGAGATCGAGACGATCGTCGGCGGCGGGCTGTGGAACACCTTCATCGATCCCGCGCATTTCGAGAATGCGCTGCTGAACCTGGCGATCAACGCGCGCGATGCGATGGAAGGGCAGGGGCGGCTGACGATCGAACTCGGCAATGCGAGCCTCGACGATGCCTATGCCGCGTCGCATGACGAGGTGACGGCCGGGCAATATGTGCTGCTCGCCGTGTCGGACACCGGCAGCGGCATGGCCGCCGACGTGATCGACAAGGTCTTCGAACCCTTTTTCTCGACCAAGAGCGAGGGCAAGGGGTCGGGGCTGGGCCTCTCGATGGTCTATGGCTTCGTCAAACAGTCGGGCGGCCATGTGAAGATCTATTCCGAATTGGATGAAGGCACCACGATCCGGCTCTATCTGCCGCGTGCGATGGCGGCCGAGGACGTCGAGGTCACCACCGAACTGGGTCCCGTGACCGGGGGCACCGAAACCGTGCTGGTCGTCGAGGACGATGCGGAGGTGCGCGCGACGGTGGTCGAGATGCTCGGCGATCTGGGCTACCGGGTGCTGAAGGCGGTCGATGCCGGAAGCGCGCTGAGCGTGGTCGAAAGCGGCATCCCGATCGACATGCTCTTCACCGACGTGGTGATGCCGGGCACGCTGAAGAGCCCCGAACTGGCCCGCAAGGCGCGCGAGCGTCTGCCCAATCTGGCCGTGCTTTTCACCTCGGGCTACACCGAGAATTCGATCGTCCATGGCGGCAAGCTCGATGCCGGCGTCGAGCTCCTCTCCAAACCCTATACGCGCGAGGCGCTCGCGCGCAAATTCCGCCATGTGCTCGCCAATCAGGCGCAGCGCGCGGTGCAGCGGCGCCCGGAGCCGCCGGTCGTGGCGCCGTCCGGCGGCCGGAGCACGATCCTGCTGGTCGAGGACGATGCGCTGATCCGTGCGAACACCGCCGAGATGCTGCAGGAGGACGGCTTCGTCGTGATCGACGCGGCCAGCGCGGAGGAGGCGATGACCGCGCTCCAGACGGTGCCGATCGACGCGCTCGTCACCGACGTGAACCTGCCGGGGATTTCGGGGCCTGATTTCGCGCGCACCGCGCGGACGCTGCGTCCCGGCATCGGCGTCGTCTTCGCGAGCGGCGACGTGGCGGCCGCGACGTCGGAAACGGACGCGGTGATGCTCGCCAAGCCCTATGGCATCGCCGCGTTGACCGCCGCGATCCGGCAGGCGCTGGCGCGCGCGCCGCAGCGGACGGCGGCGGACCATCTTGCCGGCCGCCAATGACCATGGCGTGCGGGGCCGCGGCCTGACGCTCGCCCCGCCCGAGGGCGGTTTTCACGGCCCCGTCAAGCGATCGATCACGATCGCCGGTCATCCCACCTCGATCAGCCTCGAGCCGCTGTTCTGGGCCGCGCTCGAATCGACGGCGCTCGCATCGTCGCTGCCGCTGAGCGCGCTGGTGGCCGAAATCGACGCGCTGCGCATCGATTCCGAGGACCCGCCCAATCTCGCCAGTGCGCTGAGAACATGGCTGTTCTCAAACGCAAGTGAGAACCAATCTCAATAACCTTGACAGTG
Source organism: Sphingomonas sp. GC_Shp_6 (assembly GCF_026540835.1). NCBI lineage: Bacteria > Pseudomonadati > Pseudomonadota > Alphaproteobacteria > Sphingomonadales > Sphingomonadaceae > Sphingomonas > Sphingomonas sp. GC_Shp_6. The sequence continues at coordinate 3,729 of NZ_JALNUO010000031.1, forward strand.
AGAACGACTCTCAATAGCGAAGCCCATAACAAAGGGGTTTGCTCATGCTTCGTTCAACATCCGCACGCGTGTCCGCCACGCCGGCCTTTCTCGCCCTGTCATGCGTCGGTGCGTTCGCGGCGATGCCCGTCTTCGCGGCCGACACGCCCAAGACATCGGCGAACGATGCCGAGCCCCCGGTGCAGGACGATGTGCTTGTCAACGGCCAGCGCGTCCGCGAGCCCAAGGTGGTCGCGCCGCTCGTCAACACGCCGCGATCGATCGTCGTCCTCGACAAGCAGGTGATCGAGCAGACCGGATCGGCCAGCCTCCAGGATGCGCTGCGCACCGTGCCCGGCATCACCTTCGGCGCGGCGGAGGGCGGCAACCCGATCGGCGACCGTCCCTTCATCCGCGGCTTCGACAGCCAGGGCAGCATCTATGTCGACGGCGTGCGCGACCTGGCGTCGCAGAGCCGCGAGGTGTTTGCGGTGGATTCGGTGCAGATCGTGCGCGGATCGGATTCCACGCTCGGCGGTCGCGGCAGCGCGGGGGGAACGATCAACATCCTCTCCAAGATGCCGGAACCGGCCGATTTCGGTTTGGCGAGCGCCAGCTTCGGCAACGCCGCCTACAAGCGCGTCACCGCCGATCTCAACCTGAAATTGTCCGACACCGCCGCATTTCGGATCGAGGGTCTTTGGCACGACCAGGACGTCGCCGGCCGCGACGCCCTCTACCAACGCCGCTGGGGCGTGGCACCTTCGGCAATATTGGGGCTGGGCACGCCGACCCGCCTGACGATCGCTGGCTATTATCTCGAAAGCCACGAACTGCCCGACAGCGGGCTGCCCTATCTCTACACCATCGGCAACGCGCCGGGCACGGGGACGATCGTCACCACGCCGGCGCTCGGCAACGTCACGCTCGCCTCCGGGCGGACGGGCTATGTGCCGCGCACCGCCTTTTACGGCCTCACCGATCGCGATTTCCGGAATGCCAAGACCGTTCAGGCGACGGTCCGCGCCGAGCATGATTTCGGCGGCGTGACGCTGCGGAACACGGCCCGCTACACCCATGCCGAGCAGGCCTATATCTTCACACTGCCCGACGACAGCCAGGGCAACGTCTATGGCACCACGGCGGCCAACACGGGCGCGAGCCTCACGAACGGCGGCTATGTCTGGCGGCGCTCCAATCCGCGCTACAGCCAAACCGACAGCATCGTCGATCAGATCGATCTCTATGGCACCGCGCATACCGGGAGCATCGTCCACAGCTTTTCGGCCGGCGCCGAATTCTCATGGGAGAAGGATCGCCGCGGCACCTATGTGACCGCCGGCTATCTCAGCGCGGCCGGATCGCCGCTTCTGGCGTCGGGCTCCACGCTGTCCCCGCGCTGCAGCGCCACTTCGGTCGCGCGTTATTACTGCGCCGGCCTGTTCAATCCCAATCCGAGCGATCCGTTGGTCAGCTATGCGAGCGACACGTCGACCGTCGCGTCGCCGATCGTGCGCGGCGGCGCGGCGACCGAGACGCAGAACGATGCCAATACCAAGGCGGTTTACGGCTTCGATTCGATCACGCTGCTGCCGCAGGTCATCCTGAACCTGGGCGTGCGCTTCGACCGCTTCACCTCGGCGATCACGCCGCCGGTGGCTGCGGGCGGCACGACCTATCGCCTGACGCGGACGGACAATCTGTTCAACTGGCAGGCGGGGCTCGTGGTCAAGCCGACCAAGGAGACGAGCGTCTATGCGAGCTACGCCACCGCGGCCACGCCGCCCAACAGCCTGCTCGGCGAAGGCCGCGAGGACAATGCGCTGCCAACGACCAACAGCGCGCAGAACCTTGCGCTGCTCGACCAGTTGAAGGTGCAGAAGACCAAAAGCTACGAAGTCGGTGCCAAGGCGAATGTCTTCCATGAAAAGCTCGCGCTCGCGGCGGCGGCGTTCCAGACCGACATCACCAATGCGCGCACGCAGGTCGATGCGAATACCATCGCCTTTCTCGGCCGCACCCGAATCCGCGGCATCGAGCTGACCGCGAGCGGGACGATCCTGCCGGGGTGGACGATCTTCGGCGGCTACACGCATCTCGATCCCAAGATCCTCGATGCGGGCAATGTCGCCCTGACCGCGCCGGCGGTGGGCACCCGTGCCGCGCAGGTCGTGTATGTGCCGTCGAGCAGCAACGGCCAGCAGGTGCCGCAGACCGCGCGCAACAGCTTCACCGCGACCACCAACGTGACGGTCCGCAAGCGTTTCCAGATCGGCGGCAGCGCGATCTACATGGACACGCAGATCGGCGGCTATGCCGACAACCGCACCGCGACGCAGACCGCCGCGGGCGTCGTGACCGTCACGCCGATCACCAAATTCCTGATCCGCGAAGTGCCGAGCTATTGGCGCTTCGACGCGCGCGCGAGCTTCGACGTGACGCCCGCCGTCAGCATCAGCGTCAACGCGCAGAACCTGACCGACAAGGCCTATTTCAGCCAGGCCTATGCCAGCCATTACGGCACGCTCGCCGCAGGTCGGACCGTGTTCGGCACGCTGGGCGTCAAGTTCCGCTGAGGCCGGTGCGCGCGTGACGCAAGCCGAACTCATCGCGCTCACGCCGGCCGAGATCGCCGCGCGCCTTGCCGGTCCGCCCGAGGCGCGCGCGGCGTTCGTCCGCGCCGCGGCCGAGGCGGGGATGGCCGAGGCGCAGGCGGTCTATGGCCAGATGCTGCTCGACGGCGTGGGGGTCCTGGCCGATCCCGCGGCGGCGCTCGGCTGGTTCGTCAAAGCGGCGGCGCAGCACCACATGATGGCGCTGAACATGGTCGGGCGCTGCTATGATCTCGGCTGGGGCACCGCGATCGACAAGGCGCGTGCGGCGGAATGCTACCGCATCGCGGCGGGTGCCGGGCTCGACTGGGCGATGTACAATTATGCCACGCTGCTGGCGCTCGGCGACGGCGTGGCGGAGGACAAGGCCGTCGCGCTTCGGTGGCTCGAAAAGGCGGCGGCGCTGGGCAACGCCAAGGCGATCAACTTCGTCGGCAGCTTTCACGAGGATGGCTGGGCGTGCGCGCGCGACATGGCCGTCGCTGCCGATTGCTATGCGCGCGCGGCCGAGGGCGGCGATTTTCGCGGCTGTTTCAACCATGCGCGCCTGCTGGGGGCCGCCGGCCGGATCGACGAGGCGCTGCCCTGGCTCGCCCGCGCCGGTGCCCTGGGCACGCCGGCGTTCGTCGCCAAGGCGGCGGACTGGCTCGCGGCGTGCGATAGGGCGGAATTCCGCACCCGCGGACTGGCCGCATTGAGGAACGAACCATGTTGCTGACCATCCCGGACCTGCTCGATGCGGGCGGCGTCGCGCGGCTGCGCGCGCTGATCGATGCGGGCGACTGGCACGACGGCAACGCCACCTCGGGCCACCAGTCGGCGCTCGCCAAGCGCAACCGCCAATTGCCCGAGGATGCGCCCGCCGCGCGCGAGGGCGGGGCGCTGGTGCTCGACGCGCTCGCCGCCTCGCCGCTGTTCGTCGCCGCTGCCCTGCCGCTCAAGGTGTTTCCGCCGCTGTTCAGCCGCTACGAAGGCGGCGAGGCGTTCGATACGCATGTCGATGCCGGCATCCGCGTGCGCCGCGGCAGCGACTTCCGCATCCGTGCGGACCTGTCCGCCACGCTCTTCCTCGACGATCCGGACAGCTATGACGGCGGCGAGCTGGTGATCGAGGACCGGTTCGGCGATCGCATGGTGAAGCTGCCCGCGGGGCATATGGTGCTCTATCCCGCCTCCAGCCTCCACCGCGTCACCCCGGTCACGCGGGGCGTGCGCACCGCCTGTTTCTTCTGGCTGGAATCGATGGTGCGCGACGAGGGCGCGCGGCGCATCCTGTTCGACCTCGATTCGGCGGTGCAGCAGGTCGCGGGCGCACAGGGGGCCGGCGATCCTGCGGTCGTGCAACTGACCGGCGTGTATCACAACCTGCTGCGCCGCTGGGCGAGCACATAGCCCGGGACCATGCTGGTTCGCTCCAGTTGCCCAACGCCCTCGCCCTGAGCCCGACGAAGCACGCTCTCCCCGCACGTCATCGCATTCCGAACAGGCCCTTCGACAAGCTCAGAGCGAACGGCGTTAAAGGCACCGGATCCTATCGGCCCAGCAGCACCCGCGCTTGCCCCGCGATCTGCGCCAGCATCGCCGGATTGGGCGCGGCCGCGTGGCGCGCGCGATCGATCACCGCCTTGAACTGCGCGACGCGCGGGGCATTGGCCCCGAGCCACGCGACCACGCTCGCCTGCGGATCGGCGCCACCCGCGCGCGCGAGGAACTCCAGCCGCAATTGCTGGAAATCGCGCGCCAGGCTCGCGATCAACAGCCGCTCCCATGGATCGCTGGGCGACAGCCGCGCGGCGTTCGCCTGCGCCCAGTCGAGCCCGAGCGCCTGCCCCAGATGCGTGAAGGCGCGCGTCAGCACCGCCTCGTCCAGCTTCAGCCGCTCGCCCAGATCGGCGAGGCCCACCGCGCCGTCGAGTTCGAACAGCCGCACGACCTTGCGCGTGAGCGCGGCGGGCGCGCCGATCGCCTCGAGCTGCGCGGCGATCCGGTCGCCCTGCGCCAGCGCCTCGGCGAGCAACAGCTCGGACGTCTGCGTTTCGAGTTGCCCGATCCCCTTGGCGAGCCGGGCGAGCGTCGCGGCTGGGCTGGTGCCGGGCGCGGTCACGCGCAGCAGATCGGCGATCTGCGAGCGCGTCGCGACCGCCACCTCGTCGAACAACGCGATCCGCGCCGTTTCCGGCATCGCGGTCGTCTCGATCTCGGCCCACAGCGCGTCCAGCCCGAACAGCCGTTCCGCCACCACGAACATCGCGGCGATGTCCGCGATCGCCGCGCCTTCTTCCTCGGCGAGTTCGAAGGGGTAGAGCACGCCCATCCGGTTGACGATCCGGTTCGCCAGCTTGGTCGCGACGATCTGGCCGCGCAGCCGGTGTTCGTCGATCGCGCGCGCGAACCGCGCCTGCATCGCGGGCGGGAAGGCGGCGTGGAGATCGGGCCTCAAGGCCTCGTCGGTGCCGAGATCGCTATGCTCGATCGCATCCTGGAGCGCGAGTTTGGCGGTGGCGAGCAGCACGGCGAGTTCGGGACGCGTCAGCCCCCGGCCTTCCTGCCCGCGGCGCAGCAGCGCCTCGTTTCCGGCAAGCCCCTCGACCGCGCGATCGAGCCGGCCCGCGGCCTCGAAGATCTCGATCACGCGGACATAGCCCGGAATCGCGGCGGCGCCGTCCGCCTCCGCGATCGACAGCGCGAGCGTCTGCAGGCGATTGTCCTCCAGCACCAGCGCCGCGACATCGTCGGTCATGCTCGCCAGGAACGCGTTGCGATCCTCGAAGCCGAGACGCCCCTCGATCATCTCGCGGTTGAGCGCGATCTTGATGTTCACCTCGTTGTCCGAACAATCGACGCCCGCCGAATTGTCGATGAAGTCGGTGTTGATCCGGCCGCCGCGCAGCGAAAAGGCGATGCGTGCAGCCTGGGTCGTGCCCAGATTGGCGCCCTCGCCAATCGCCACGACGCGCAGATCCTCGGCGTCGACGCGCAGCCGATCGTTGGCGGGATCACCGACCGCGGCGTTGTTCTCTGCCGCCGCCTTCACATAGGTGCCGATGCCGCCGAACCACAGCAGATCGGCCGGCGCCTTCAGGATCGCGGCGATCAGCGCGCCCGGCTCCATCTCGTCCGCGCTCACGCCGAGGACGGCCTGCACCGCGGGCGACAGCGGCACGCTCTTGGCGGTGCGCGCGAACACGCCGCCGCCGGCCGAGATCAGAGCGGCGTCGTAATCCGCCCAGGACGAGCGAGGCAGCGCGAACATCCGCGCGCGCTCCGCCCAGCTGGCCGCGGGATCGGGCGTGGGGTCGAGGAAGATGTGGCGGTGGTCGAACGCCGCCACCAGCTTCAGGCTCTGCGACAGGAGCATGCCGTTGCCGAACACGTCGCCCGACATGTCGCCGCAGCCGACCACGGTGATGGGCTGCGTCTGCACGTCAACGCCGCGTTCGGCGAAATGACGCTGCACGCTGATCCACGCGCCCTTGGCGGTGATGCCCATCGCCTTGTGGTCGTACCCCACCGAGCCGCCGCTGGCGAAGGCGTCGCCCAGCCAGAAATCGCGTTCGAGCGCGAGCGCATTGGCGACGTCGCTGAAGGTCGCGGTGCCCTTGTCGGCGGCGACGACGAAATAGGGATCGTCGCCGTCGAGGATGGTGACGCCCGCCGGATGGACCACCGCGCCCTCGACGATATTGTCGGTGATCGACAGCAGCGCGCGGATGAAGATCCGGTAGCTTTCGGTGCCCTCGGCCAGCCACGCATCGCGGTTGGCGGCGGCGGGCAGCTGCTTGGGATAGAAGCCGCCCTTGGCGCCGGTGGGCACGATCACCGCGTTCTTCACGCGCTGCGCCTTCATCAGCCCCAGGATCTCGGTGCGGAAATCGTCGCGCCGGTCGGACCAGCGCAGCCCGCCGCGCGCGACCGGGCCGGCGCGCAGGTGGATGCCCTCGACGCGCGGGCTGTAGACCCAGATCTCGCGCCACGGCACCGGCGCCGGCAGCCCGGGGATCAGGTGGCTGTCGAACTTGAACGCCAGCGCTTCGGTCGCCGCCGGCACGAAGGCGTTGGTGCGCAGGCAGGCGGCGATCAGGTTGCGATAGGCGCGCAGGATCCGGTCGTCGTCGATCGCGGAAACGGCGTCGAGCGCGCGCTCGATCGCGGCGTCGGCGGCGGACAGGTCGCCGGGCGCGGCGGGATCGTGCGCCGCGGCGAAGCGTGCGACGAGCGCCGCTGCCAGATCGGGCGAACGGCGCAGCGCTTCCACCACGGTCGCCATGCCGTACGTCAGCCCGGCCTGACGCAGATAACGGAACCACGCACGCAGCAGGATCACCGCGGCCGGTGCCATGCCGGCGGTGACGATCAGGCCGTTGAAACCGTCATTCTCCGCCGATCCGCGCAGCACGGCGGCGATCGCGCCTTCGAGGATCGCGGGATCGCAGCCAAAGGCGCCCCCGTCCGTCTCGACCGCGAAATCATGGACATGTGCGCCCGATTCGTCGTCGAGCGCGGTCGGCAGCTCGCCGATCACGCGAAAGCCGAAATTCTCGAGCACCGGCACCGCGTCGGACAGCGCGAGCGCGCCGCCCAGGCGATAGATGCGCAGCCGCTGGTCGCCCGTGCCCCGGTCGGCGATGCGGACCGAGCGATCGCCCGGCCCTTCGAGCGCGGCGATGCGCAGGATGTCGGCGGCGGCCTGCGCGCTGTCGTTCTCGCTCCGATAGCTTTGCGGGAAGGCCGCGGCCCAGCGGAGCGCCAGGCGCGCGGCGCGGGCGGGCGCGACCTGCTCGGCCAGCGCCGCCTCGGCATTGGGCACCCAGCCGCGCACCATCCGTTCCAGCTGTGCGTCGAGCGCGTGCGTGTCGGGCATCCGGCCCTCGCCGCGCAGATCGACCGTGTAGCGCAGCAGCGCGACGCCGCCGTCCTCCAGCGCGATCGACCAGTTCAGGATCGCACCGTTGGCGGCCTCGGCCAGCATCTCGCCGATCGCCACGCGCCGGCCGGTGGTCACGTCGTCGCGCGGCAGCCAGACGAAGGCGAACAGATGCCGGCCCAGCGCCGACCGGATCAGCACCAGCGCGGGCCGCGGACGGTCCGCCAGCGACATCGCGGTGAGCGCGATCTCCTCCAGATCGGCCGGCACGAACGCGGCGATCAGGTCGTGCGGCAGCGCGGTCAGCGCGTGAGTCAGCGCCTTGCCGGTATGGCCGCGCGGATCGAAGCCGAACTTGTCCTCCAGCATGGCAAGGCGCGCGCGCAGTACCGGCACGTCGCGCGGCGGGGCGGCCAGCGCGGCGCTGGTCCACAGCCCGGCATGGATCGACAATCCGGTCACGCGATCGCCGCTGCGGATCGGTACGACGGCCAGATCGAGCGGAATCGCGCGGTGCACGGTCGAGATCAGGCTCGATTTCAGCAGCAGCGGCACGTCGCCGCCCTCCTCGAACCAGCGCAGCGCCAGCGCGCGCGAGGCGTCCGCCAGCAGCGCGACGCGGTGCGGGTTGCGTGCCAGCCCCAGGGTGTCGTGCATGCCCGTCGCGGCATCCCAGCGCTCATGGCCCAGCAGCGTGAAACGGCCGTTCAGGAACCATTGCAGCAGCGCGCGGCCCTCGCCATCCGGCAATGCCTCCGCGTCCGCCGCCATGGACGCCTGCAACGCGCGCCAGTCGCCGACCGCGGCGCGGACATCGGCCAGCACCGCCGCCAAGTCGCTGCCCAGATCGCGCCGCTCGCGGGCGTCGGCGCGCTCCATCTCGATATAGATCATCGATTCGGCGGCCATCTCCTGGCCGGCCGCGCCGTCGTCGATGCCGACGACCGCGCCCGCGGCGTCGCGCGCGACTCGGATCACGGGATGGATGATGCGATCGATCGCGATGCCCTGTTCGCCGATCGCCGCCGCGATCGAATCGACCAGGAACGGCATGTCGTCGTTGACGATCGCGAGCCGCATGCGGCGGCGCACGTCGTCGGTGGGCATGGCTTCCAGCGCGATCGCGGGCGTGGCGCGCGCGCGGACGGCGCCGGTCGCCGCGACGAAGGCTGCCGCGGCCTCCACTTCGGCCGGCCCGAAACCCTGGAGTTCGCCGGGCAGGGCGCCCTGGGTCAGCCGATCGGCGAGCGCGCCGGCCAGCGTTGCGGAGGCAGAGTCGTGCGATGGAATAGCCATGACGAAGGCTATGAACCCGCGCCCACGCGACCTCAACCCTCACCGGACCGTGAAACGATGTTGCGCCGCAGCGCAACGATCAACCGATCGCGCGCAAAGTCCGTTCGGCCAGCGGCGCGTCGTCTGTCACCGTGCCGACGATCTCCAGGCCGCCACTGTCGCTCACCCGTGCGAGCAGCACGACCATGCTGCCGGGTGCGGCGCCGGTGTCGATCGCCACCTGCGCCAGCGTCGCACGATCGGCGAAGGGCGGGGCGGGGGGGGCGGCGCTCGGCTTGGCGGCGGGCTTGCGCGCTTGGCGCTCGGCGGCGACCACCGCCTTGATCCCGCCGGCAAAGCCTTCGAGAAACGCGCCGAGCGACCCGGCGCCCACCGCATGGCGGCTGGCATGCTGGAGCACGCTTGCGAATTCGGTCACGCGCGTCTTGTCATACTCCGCGCCGAAGACGAGCTTGACGATCCCGGTCATCGGCGCGCGCGCCTGCACCGTGATCGCGGCATCGGCGAGGATCGCGGCATAGCCCGTGGGATCGGCGGCCGTCGCCAGCGCGAAATCATGCGCCCGGCCCAGCGCGCGGTAGAGCGCGGCGCGGCTGCGCGTGTCGGCCGCGCGCACCGCGGCCGCGGTCTCGCGCGCCATGGCGAGCCGGTCGCCGAGCGAGCCCGACAGCGCGGGTTCTGCCTCGTGCGGTTCGAACCCGCCGCTCGGGCCGTCGGCCCATACCGGTGCGGCCGGCACCGTCTCGGCGGCGCGGACGGCGGCATCGAGTTCCGCATCGAGCGAGGCCTGAGTCGCCGAATCGACGACCTCCTTCCAGTTGATGACGCCGTAGATAAAGTCGATCGACCCCCCGTCGGAGGAAAAGGGCATCAGGATGCCGCGATACATCGTCGTGCTGCCCCGCTGGCCGATGAACTCCGCCTCGAAGCCGATCGGCGCGCGATTGGCGATGATCTGGAGATAATGGTCGGTCAGGCGCGACAGCAGCGATCGGCTCGGCACGTCGGCGATGCGCGCGATCGACGATTCGAGGCCGCATTCCTCGCGCAGGCTGCGGCCGATAAAGGCGATCCTGGGATCCTCGATGCCTTGCGAGAAATCGAGCAGAACGCTGTTGGGGCCGAAATCCGCGATGTTGCCGGGATCGAGATCCTCGATCGAGGGATAGGCGCGGTTTTTCAGCAGCGACACCCAATGGTTATAGGCGCGGACGTGCATCCGCCGCTCGTCGCCGCCCAGATCGAACATCGCATCGTCGACGCCGGCATCGTCGCGCGGCGCATCGGCGCCGGCGTCGATCGCCGGCGGCACGCCGTCGTCGTCGTCGATCCGGTCCCGTCCGAAACCATGCCCGCTGTCCATGCCGTAAACCCCGCGAGGGCGGGATTTTCCCGCCGTTCCCTCCGGCTCTGCACCGCCTGTGGTAAACGCCGCGTAAACCCGCCGCCCGCGCCCATGCGCGCTTCGCCCCTTGCCAACCCCTTGGCCCCCTGTTATCCGCCCAGCCTCGACGGCCCATGGCCGCTCGTGCCGCTTTAGCTCAGCTGGTAGAGCATCGCATTCGTAATGCGGGGGTCACAGGTTCGAGTCCTGTAAGCGGCACCACCATTCCACTACCGAAACGATCAACCAGGCTGCACCAGCATCCTGTGGATCGTCGTGTTCGGACTCCATCTATCTTCATCATAGTCTGTCCATCGGGATAAGCCGGTCGTACCGTTGTCACGGATACGGCTTGGGGACGGGTGGTGACGTATGGCTGGCGACAAGGATGCAATGCTCGGTACCGAGTCATCCGAATTGCGGTTGAGGTCACCTGACGGTGAATTCAGTAAAAGTACTATATGGGTGGAGAGCAGCAACTTCTACGGAACAGACAAGGACGACAAGAGAGAGTCTTATATAATCGTTGGTTACGATACTGAATTCAAGACCCCTGACAAACCTGTCTCGTTGGACGAGATGAAGGCAGGTGATGCAAAATACACCGTCTTGTCTTATCAGGTGCATTGCAGCGTCTACGATCCAGCTCAACCGGACGCAACCGAGTGGAGTGCAATCTGCTACCCGGAGCCGGGTGAGAGAATGAAGCTGATCGATATCCTGAACCTAGCGTTCTGAAGGGAATCTCGACGGGTGCGGTCGGCAGACTACCAACTAGGGTTTACGTCGTCGGCCATTTTACTCGTGCCGACGTACCCGCATTTGCCGACTTCAAGGATCTGACTGCCCAGATTGCAGCGGTGCGTTCCACGTTCACCTCGGTGGACAAGGGAATCAAGATCCAGACGTTCTTTGAAGATGGTTCGACAGTCGAGCTGCTAGTCATTCTTCGAGACACAATGTTGCTGACTCCAGCTACGTCAAAGAGCCTCAAGGAAATAGGTAACCTCGTCGACGTTCCCAAGATAACCCTTGATGCTGATCCTGCTAAAGAGCAGTTTTACAAAAGAAATATGGATAGCCTGCTTCGAGATCGACCGGAGGTTTTCGAAGAATATGCAATCAACGATGATGTGATTTGCACAAAATATCTAGAGCACGTCATATCAATTTGTGAAAACGTTCTGGGTAAGCGGATGGCACCTGCCACGCTGACAGCGATCGGGGTTGATCTTCTTCAACTGGTTTGGAAGGAAAAGCTAGAATATGACCCGATCGATGTCGTCGGTAAAGAGAGGGTTAAGTCACGATACTACAGTAAAAGGAAGGGGTACTATGTCACGAGCAACGACAATGTGCCCATTGAGCAACTAGCTTTTTACCTCCCTCTTGCGACCGAGTGCTACCACGGGGGACGTGGTGAGCAATTTTGGTTTGGCCCTGCATTCGAGGACAATTGGACTGACTACGATCTTGCTGGTGCCTATCCGACTGCGATGGCTCTGATCGGTTACCCCGATTGGAGGAACATCAAACCTACGACGAAGCTCGACGATTTTACAGCTGACCAGCTTGGCGTCGCACATGTGTCGTTCGAATTTCCAAAATCCGTGCGTTTTCCGACGATGCCTGTCCGTACAGAGAACGGGCTGGTTTTTCCGAGATCGGGCGTCAGTAATTGTTCGGCGCCGGAGATCGCTCTTGCCCGCTCGCTGCGTGCAAAGCTGAAAATCCATCACGGGGTCATCGTCCCCACCGATCCGGAGCGACCCGTATTTCGTGACTTCATCCGTGACTGCGTTGCCAAGCGTCAGTCATATCCCAAAGGATCGTTGTACAACCTGTTCTGGAAGGAGCTGAGCAACTCCAGCTACGGGAAAACGGCTCAGGGTCTCCATGCGAAGCGCGTGTTCGATCTGAAGGACCGAACGATGAAGCCGCTTCCACCTAGCAAGATCACCAATCCATTTTTCGCTGCCTACATCACTTCGTTCGTTCGAGCCGCGTTGGGGGAGGTGATGAACGGGTTGCCGGAAGGCGTGTGTGTTTTCAGCTGCACGACGGACGGATTCCTGACGAACGCCACCGCAGGTCAGATCGATGCGTCTCAGGGTGCGATCTGCAAGCTGTTTAGCGAAAGTCGTGACATGCTGACCGGTGATCCGACCGTCCTCGAGATCAAGCACCATGTTCGTCAGCCGCTTGGTTGGAGGACGAGGGGACAGGCTACGTTGATCGAAGGTAACACCGACAAGGGGGACGGTGTGAACATCGTTCTTGCCAAAGGGGGTATCTACACCGCTTGGGACCTCGATACGACGAGATTGCAGAATGGGTTTGTGACCGACCTCTTTCTGAAGCGCACGCCTACCGACCGGATCGAGATGGCTACCAAGACCGGTATCCGGGACATGATCAATTTCGATGCTGACCTTGTTGAAAAAGAGACGTCAAAAAGGTTGAACATGGAATTCGATTGGAAACGTCGTCCGATCGCTGCCTGGGACGCCGCCAGCCCGAACCATCTGGCATTTGCGACCGCTGCGTGGGATTCGGTCGATCAGTTTGTTGAAATGCGTACATACTGGGAGTCGTTCGCAATCAGCGATCAACCTCGGTGTTTAAAGACCGCCGACGATTATCGTGCATTCGCTGTTTCCGTGCTGTCCCAATCGTCGCTGAAAGATGGTGGGTCAAAATATCTCAAGAAAACCGATCCCGACCTCAAGCGTTTGAGACAGTCGCTTTGCGGTGCGTGGAGGAATTCCAAAGCCGGCTTGACTAAAGGTGTCGATTGCAAAACTGCTCAGCAGTTTGCTGATAAACTTTGCGCTGGGGGAATATCGTGTAAGCTGTCGGACGTTGAGAATGCTCGTACAGGGTTCAAACCAGAAAACTGCCCGAAGACTCCTGCGGTCCTCATTGCACTAAATCGATTGATCGAGGTATTCCCTACGTTGGAGATTGACACGCTTGTAACGTCAAACGACGGTATCGATATTCTCGATGCCCTCTCCAAATCAAACCCGTTCGTTCTGACTAAAGAAATACGGACAGCTGATCCAATTTCGGAAAATTCGATGATAAGTACGTAAGATATAATCTAACTTTACCGAAAGGACGATGAACCGCACGCAAGCCATCAAACATCAATCATCGTTTCGCCAGTTTGCCCAGATGGATCACTGGGCAGCTCCTCATGCTGTGACGTTGACGATGAAGCAGGGGGTGCCGGTTGCAAACGGTCAACGGTCGGTGATGGCAATCCTCGATCCGGAGAAGGCATCTCAGAACCTCGGCCATTTCCACCGGGTTCTCAGCAGGAAGGTTCTTGGTAAGCCCGCCGATCGGTTCGGTGTAAAGCTTCCAATGATCCCGGTGATCGAAGGTGGGAACGGGAAGCGAATTCACTACCACATCCTGATCGATTGCCCCCGAACGGACATCCTC
>NZ_JALNUO010000032.1:0-14813 GCF_026540835.1 Sphingomonas sp. GC_Shp_6
GGCGCATCGGCACCAAAGCGCCCAAGCGCGAAGTCTGCCCAATAAGCGGCCCGTGCGTGGTCCTGCTCGGTGGCCGCGAATCGATCGAACAAGTTTTGCAGCATCGATCCTCTCCCTTCGGAGTTGGATGCCGAGATCCTTGTCGGCACGCAACAGCGTTAACCCAGAACTAAGGTGCATCATGCCCGGCGCATCTGCGCCGACGGCGACCGCCGCACGCGCAATCGCAGCCGTCATCCTACGCCACCTGGTCCTGCAGTATGCGCCTCGCTAGTCGCGTGCCGCTACGTAGATCATGCGAAGTTGCCGTGCTCCATCAGACGCCGGTTATTCGGTTGGACGGCAGGGGTCATGTAGCGCTTGGTTACAGCACGCGGAACGAACGGGCGCGGTGACTGTATGATCCAGCACATGACACGAAGGAAATTTGGTATGCGTCTGAAACCTATAGCTCTCGTCGCTGCACTTGCAGTCGCTGCAACGAGCTTGGCGGCATGCCGCGACCATCCCGGCCACTGGGGTGACCATCATCATCGGCATCATCATGACCGAGGGTACGACGATGGCTATCGGCGCTAAGCTGCGCTCACGCTGTGAATGGGTTCATGAACAGCATCCATATGTGGCGTGAATGCCCGCGCCCTTAATCGATCGCGGGGCGTTTGTAACGTATCGACCACAGGAGCTGGTGATGACGGACAAGGATAACCTCTCAGACACTGCGAACGATCAGGGCGCTCTCGCCGCCGATGGCGAGCTTACGGGCGCCATCAATGCTGAGGGCGAACAGGGAGATGCAGTCGAGCAGCCCGCCGACGAAGAAGAGCCCGGCGACGAGGAAGCGGCTGCGCAACTTGGCGATTTCGCCTGATCCGAAGATCAATCCGACCAGGGGATGCCGCGATGACCGATGACGCCAAGCCAGAACCGCAAATCGATCCGGCCGCGATCGACGCAGAGCAAATTATCCCGCCTGAGCAGGTTCCCATGGATGACGCGGCAGGCGGCCCGCAGGTCCACCACGATGATGAAAAAACTGACGTAACGGCATCTGGAGCGGAGTGAAAGGCGACGCAGACGGGTCGTGAGCAGGAACATCGAAAACCCGCTTAGGACACCTTGATGCCGCCAGCGGTCAGGCCCGATCGTTCTCGCCGGACAAAATGGCCGCCACCTGAGCCTCGGTAATGCCAAACGCGCCCGCCCGCCCCGACGCCGACGCGCCCCGTTTCCGCCAGTTCTCGGATCCTGATGTCGATGATCCGGCGAGATTTGAAGCCGGTCATGACAGCGCCTTGCCCACAACGCGGCGGGGCAACACGGGTAAGGGCTATCACCTCTACTTCGAGTGGGATCCCACCGCCCCTGTCATCAATGCGCAGCGCTCCGCCAAAGGCTGGGGCATTCCCGGCCTGCCGGGCGCTGATGTTCGGAGGCGAGGCGGCTACGTAATTGTGCCACCATCGATCCATCCCTCGGCCGCCGCCGCGGACGGCTCAAGCGTAGATGTCGGCCACATAGCGCACGCCCTCCTGCTCGATCTGCTCGGCCCATGCGAGTGCCTCGGCATGATCTGCTTTCGTTTCAGCTTCGTAGATGCGAACAAAGGTGTCGCGAACCGCCGGCGCCATACGCTCGCCATCGCCGCAAAGCAGCACGCGCGCATCCTTGCGGAACAAGGCGGCAACCTCCGCTCGATCCCGCCAGATGGCGTCCTGGACATACGCGATGCCATCGTCGGGGGTCGACGAAAATGCCATCCGCAAGCTGACCACCCCGGTCTCGTGCCAGTGCTCGAGTTCGTCCCGGTAGAGGAAGTCGACCTCCGGATCGCGCACACCGAAGAAGAGCAGCGCAGGGCCCAGTCGCTCGCCATCCGCCTGGATCACGGCCCGTTCCTGGAGAAAGCCGCGGAATGGGGCGATGCCGCTGCCGGCGCAGACCATGATCACGGGCGTGAGCGGATCGGTCGGCAAATAGAACCCGGCCTGGCTCCGCCGCACCGCGATCCCCAGTGTATCGCCTTCCCGCAACCGCGCGAGAAAGGTGGAGGCGACGCCCTGATGGAGATGATCGGCCCCAAGCGCGGGCGCCTCGAGCACGGACACCGTCAGCGCACACCGTGCGGGATCGACACCCGGTGAGGAAGCGATGGAATATTGGCGGGCCCGCATCGACGGAAGCGCGGCGATGAATGCGCCCAAGGCCATGTCGGCCGACGTGAAGCGCTCGAGCAGGTCGAGCAGCGTCACCCGGCGTGCCAAGATCTCGGTTGAATGGGCGTCCTCTTGCGCCAGCCGTTCCACCTCCTTGCGCTCCGGCGGGCAAGGAATGAGGGTGGCGAGTGCCGCGACCTGCCCGCGTGTTGCCGGCTGCTGGAGTTCCACATAGTCACTGAGCAGCGTCTCGGCCGCGACGGGACGGTCCACCGGCAGGGCCGATGGCACGCCGGGCGCGCCGTGAACGATCAGTTCTGCGTCCGGATCGAGGTTGAACCGAGCCAGCGCACGCCGCACTGTCTCCGGCGGATTGCTCGGTAGTACAGCGAGATAGTCGCCGGCGCGGTAGGTCATGCCCTCGGGCAGCGCGACCTCGATGTGCCGTTTCGACCGGGCTTTGGGCTTGCGCAAATCGACCAGTTCGCGGTTGACCACGACCTTACCGCGTTTCAGCTCGTCCAGCTTGAGCGCACGTTCGCGCGTCCCGCGCCGCACTTCCACGTCGAGCCGGGGCTCGGCTTGGGTCGCCGCCTCGCGCCCCTCGGTTGCCGCAAGCGCGGACCAGAGATCGGCATACCAGCTTTCGAAGGCGCCGAACAAATCGCCGGCGGCGTCGCCTTCCCCGCGCGGCAGGATCGCCTGGCCCCCAGCCTTGGCGAGCGCCGCATCGACGCGCTTCGGGATCGCCTGCCAGGTGCGGGCCCATTGGCGGTTACCACAGCCGAATACCGCATAACGCCGGTCTGCCAGCGCGCCTTGGGGCAGATTTTCCACCGCCGCGACGAAACGCGCCGCATTGTCGGGCGGACGCCCTTCGTAAGAGGCGGTGACGACGATCAGGGGGACGCCATCGGTGAGACCGCCAGCATAGTCGTCCAGCGCGGCCACCGTCGGCGCATAGTCCTGGGCCGCGGCGTCGGCGCCGATCCGCTGCGCGAGCGCCTCGCTGGTGCCGCTATTGCTGCCATAAAGAACCAGCAACGGCCCGTTTTCGCCGACGTCAGCGTCAATCGGGGCGCGGAGCGGGCGCGTCGGCGCGCTGGGCGCCTGGCTGCGCCGCTGCCTCGCCGGCAGATCCCGCCGGCGGGCATGGATATGCAGGTTCGCCGGCTTCAGCGTCAGCGTCTCTTTCACCAGCAGCTTGTAGTCGCGGTCGGCCAGACCGATCTCAAAACGCTGCAGCATGAGCGCCAGGACGAGGACGGCCTCCTGCATGGCGAAGCCGCGTCCGATGCACGAACGCTGACCATTGCCAAAGGGCTTCCAGGCGTTCGGTGGCAGTTTTGCGGCGGCTTCACGATCGAACCGTTCGGGGCGAAACGCCTCCGGTTCTTCCCACACGGCCGGATCCCTGTGCAGGATCGGCGTCAGGATCAGCAACTGGTCGTCGGGCGTGACCTCGTAGCGGCCGCCGATCGTCGTCGTCTCGCGCGCATGGACGGCAAAGGCGGGCGCGGTGGGCCAGAGCCGCAAGCTCTCTTGCAGGACCTGCTCCAGATAGGTCAGCCGCCCGATATCGTCGATCGTGGGCGCCTCGCCCCCCAGCACCGCGTCGACATGCGCGCTTGCCTTGGCGAGCGCTTCCGGATGGGTGAGGAGCAGCCAGGTGGCGAAGCTGAGCATGCCGCTGGTGGTCTCGTGGCCGGCGACCAGAAACGTGATCATCTGATAGCCGACATTCTCCCGACTGAGCGTCAACCCCGTTTCGGAGTCCTTCGCGGTCAGCATACGGTCGAGGAGATCGCCGCGTTCGCCGAGGCGCGGGTCTTGAAGGCGCTCCTCGATCAAACGATTCGAAACATCGCGTAACACCTTGATATCAGCTTCGAACCGGCGGTTGCGAAGCAGCATTAGCTTGCCCGCGCCGGCAGGCAGCCGCGCCCGTCGTCCGGTTTCGTCTAGCCCACCCACCATCGCCGCGACGAAGGGGTGCATTTCGTTCTGGTATAAGCTGTTGAAGCGATAATCGAAGGCGCACAGCGCGATCGTATCGAGCGTCAATCGCGTCATATTGTCGGCGACATCGATGGTAGCGTTTTCGCCGAACCGCTCCCACCGAACCATCATCTGTTCGGCGATGTCGACCATCCGGTCGAACATCGCGCGGAGCCCCAGGGGCCCGAAGGCCGGCATCAGCAGGCGGTGCGCCTTCCCCAGTTGGGCTCTTCGTCATAGGCGGTGAACAGCCCGTCCCCCGCGACATAACGCGCCTCCTGCAATGGCCGGTGAAGCGCCTTCTGAAAGCGCGTCTCATCGCACAGCTCATCGACGAGAGCCTGACTGCTCACCACGACGATGCCCTGTCCCAGCGCATCGAAACGGAACAGCGAGCCGTGCGCACGCGCCATGCGCATCAGGCTTTGTACGGGCGCGTTGGGATCGATCTCGGCCATATTGCCGATCAGGGGATAGCCCTTGGGCTGCGGAATGGTGGCCATGGTCAGCAACTCCAGTTCGCGATGGATGTCCCGGCAGTTGCGCATGAGCCCGGCTGTCGGGCTGCGGTGCCGGTACGCGACACCGATCCCGCGAGCGCTGCGCCAGGAGCCGGCAGCTTGCGTCGATCGTCCATCCTTTGGTCCTGACGCCGAATATAGGGCGTCGCGCCGCAATGGAAACCCGCTGGTTTTCGTTTGCCCTTCATGCCGATCGGCGTACCTCATCGACAATGGACGAAGCGCTTCCCGTCAACCGGCTTCCGGAACGCCTGCTCGAATGTGCTCGGGCGGAGTTCAGCAGGCATGGTTTCGCCAAGGCCAATGTGGGGCGGATCGCGGCGACCGCGATGATGTCGAAGAAGACCGTCTATCGCCACGTGGCATCCAAGGAGATGCTGCTGCTCGCGGTGATGCGCTCCGTCGCCGGAGATCTCGCCGCCGTCGCCGGCGCACCCGACCCCGACGCGCCGGCCGAAGCATGGCTGACGGGATATCTGAAGGCGTTCTGCCGGCTCGCCTTTTCGGACGAAGGGATAACATCCTATCGGCTCTTCATAAGCGAGGGCGCGCAGTTTCCCGATACGGCACGCATCTATAACGCAGCGATCAAGGCGTACGGGATCGGGCCGCTCGCCGATCAACTTGCGGCCTATGCGTCGGCCGGGCAGATGGCGATCGACGATGCCGAAGCAACGGCGATGATGTTGGTGTCCATGGTCGTGAGCGACGCCCTGCGCGAAGCGGCGCTCGGCTTGTCGCCGCCCCCGGATGAGGCCGATTTACACAGGCTCATCCGTCGGGCGGTCACCATTTTCCTGGGCGGCGTCATGATCGCGCGGAAGAATTGAGGCGGCTGGGCGTGCTGCGTTCGTCCGCGGCTTGGACCACGCGATTGCGCTGATCGACGGGGCGGAGCACCGGACCGGAGCACAATCCTGCGAATGCTCGCCATGCGCCCGAGCGATCCAGCTCAGACGGAATGGACGCGATCACCGCTATCGCACGATCGCCATAGTTGTAACGGCCACGTCATCGCTCCGTCATCCTGCCTACGCGGACGCGCCCTAGGCCTCCGCGCATTATCGGGGGATCATCGATGTCGCACAGGTTACAAGCCGCCCTGCTGGCGGGCATTTCGATCGTGTCGAACGCCACCGCGGCCCACGCCCAGGTCGGCGCGGCCGCCGCATCCGACGTGCCGACCGACACGCTTCGCGACGCGGACGCAGACGTCATGCCCGACATCGTCGTCACCGGCACCGCGGCCGGCGAGCGCAAGGCGATCGAGGCGAAGCGGCAGGCAAACAATTTCGTGGAAGCGCTCTACGCCAACGATGTCGGCAAATTGCCTGACCAGAATGTGGCCGAGGCCGTCCGCCGCCTCCCCGGCCTGTCGGTCGCAAACGATCAGGGCGAAGGCCGCTACGTCATCATCCGCGGCGTCAATCCAAACCTCGTCAACGTGGTCCTGAACGGACTGACGCTGCCCGCGCCGGAGCCCGACGGCCGACAGGTCAAGCTCGACGACATTCCCTCGGCGCTGATCGGTTCGGTGATCGTCACCAAGTCGCTGACCGCGGACCAGGACGCGAACGCCATCGGCGGCGAGGTCAACATCCGCACGCTGACCGCCTTCGACCGCAACACGCCCTTCTTCGCGGACGCGCGGGGCGAATATGGCGCCTACCACATCAATGGCGGCCACCCCTATGAAGCCGATGCCCAGATCGGCGGGCAATTCGGCGCCAACCGCCAGTTCGGCGCGGTGCTCTCGCTCAACTATTCGCAGCGCCCGATCGAGTCGGAGAATTTTCAGGGCTCGACCAACTACCGCGTGCCGGCGGCGAACACCGGGGCCAACCAGAACTATGTCGTGCCCGACAGCGCCGGCCTGCGCGACTATAACCTGACCCGGATTCGCGAGGGCGCGGTGCTGAACCTCGATTGGCATGCGAGCGACCGCACCAAGCTGTTCCTGCGCGGCACCTTCTCGCGCTACGACGACAACGAGACGCGCGACCAGTTCATTATCGACAACCAGTCGGCTTTTCGCAACCAGACCGCGACCACGGGCATCTTCACCGGCCGCGGCAGCGTGCGCGTGCGCCGGCGCGAGGAGGACGACAACACCAAGTCGGTGCAGGGCGGCGGCGGCTTCGACCTCGGCACCGCGCATCTCGATCTGGCGGGCGGCTGGACGCGGGCGCAGAAGCGCGACCCGCTGCGTTCGGAATATAATTTCCGCACAAGCGGCACCGCGCTGACGGTCAATTACGACGTGTCCGGCACGCCCTATGATTTCATCCCCACGGTGCAACCCGGCCAGAATCAAACGGCCTATGGCTTCAACAGCGTGACCTATGACGTGCGTCTCGCAGTCGAGACGCTGTGGCAGGGCCGCGCCGACCTGACGCTGCCGATCCCGCTCGGCACCGATTCGACGCTGAAGTTCGGCGCGAAATATCTCGCGCGCGAGAAGACCAATGCGCGCGACTATCAGACCTATGGCCTGACTGCCGGCCGCACCTTCACGCTGGCGAACGTCTCCTATCTCGGCGACACGACCTTCTATGACGGGCGTTACGCGTTCGGGCCGCGCATCGGCTACGATACCGCGCAGGCGTTCCTCGCCGCCAATCCCGGCACCGTCACGCTGAACGTGGCAAACTCGCGCGCCAACAGCCTTGCCAACGATTACGACGTGAACGAGGCGATCGCTGCGGGCTATGCGAGCGCGACGCTGAAGTTCGGCGGCCTAACCCTGCTGCCCGGCGTGCGTGTCGAACACACGCGCGACCGGACCAAGGCCAAGCTGATCGCTGCGACATCAGCGCTTGACGAGGCCTATAACGCGTTCGGTGCCAAGGATTATACCGACATTTTCCCCGGGCTGAACGCACGCTATGACGCGGGCCGCGATCTGGTGTTCCGCGCCGCAGTGACCACGTCGCTGGGCCGGCCGAACTATCCGGACCTGTCGCCCTATCAGTCGGTCGATACCACAACCTCGCCGCGCCCGACCGTCACGCTCGGCAACCCCGATCTCACGCCCTACAAAGCGGTCAACCTGGATGCCGCGGCGGAATATTATCTGCCCGGCCAAGGGCTGTTGTCGGTAGGGCTGTTCTACAAAAAGATCGACAATCCGATCTACACCGGCACGCAGATCGCGGCATCGGGCACCTATGCCGGCACGGCCTATACCGCGATCGACGTCGTGCAGCCGCGCAACCTCGACGTCGCCTATATCAAGGGCGTGGAAGCGAATGCGACGGTGCGTGCGACCTTCCTGCCCGGCGCGCTCGACGGCTTTGGCGTATCAGTCAACTATGCGCATATCGCGGGGCATGGCGAAGGCACGATCCCCGGTGCCACCCCGCGCACGGGCCGCATCCCGCTGTTCCTGCAATCGAGCGACGTCGGCTCGGCGCAGATCTTCTACGAGAAATACGGCCTCGCGCTACGCGTCGCCTATTCCTATCGCTCGCCCTATCTCGACACGCTCGGCGCGAGTGCCGCGCAGGACCAATATACCGACAGGAACGGCCAGCTCGACGCGAACGTCAGCTATCAGGTCACGCCGCAACTGACCTTTTTCGGCCAGGCGCTGAACATCACCGACGCACCCTGGCGGCGCTACATCGGCACCAAGGCGCAACTGGTCGAGCGCGAACGCTATGACTACAGCTTCCGCTGGGGCGCGCAGCTCCATTTCTAGGAATCGGATGATGAAGACGCTTGCCGCTCTCGCGCTCGGCCTGACCGGCGCTTCCCTCGCCCATGCGCAGTCGCCCGCACTGCCCAAAGGCTGGACGGTAGACCGGGTCGTGGTGGTGATGCGCCACGGCGTCCGGCCGCCCACCAAGGCGGTGCCGCTGCCCACAGGTACGGCCGCCGATCCGTGGCCGGCATGGCCGGTCGAGCCGGGCTATCTCACGCCGCACGGCGCGGCGGCGATCGCGCTGGCAGGCGACTATGACCGTTCGGCCTTCGTCGCGGCGCGCCTGCTGCCCGCCACCGGATGCCCGCGCGCGGGGCAAGTGCGCGTGATCGCCGACAGCGACGAGCGGACGATCGCGACCGCGGCCGCCTATGTCACGGCGCTGACGCCCGCCTGCACCCAGCCGATCGCACACGCGCCGCAGGACGTGCCCGACGCGCGCTTTTCCCCGGTGGGCGAAGGGGGCACGCCGATCGACCCCGCCCTCGCCGCCGCCGCCGTGCGCGACGCGGTGGGGCCGGCGGGGCTTGCCGGCGTCGAAGCGGGCGTGAAGCCGATCCTGGAGCGGATCGACGCCATCCTGTGCGGCGCGGCGAAGACCGGTTGCGGCATCGCCACGACCCCGACCGCGATCGTCCCCGCGACAGCCACCAGCCGTCCCAAATTGAAGGGCGCGCTCGACCGTGGCTCGACCGCCGCGCAGATCCTCCTGCTGGAATATGCCGATGGCAAGCCGATGGCGGAGGTCGGCTGGGGTCGGGCGACGCCGGCCGACATCACGCGCGCTTCCGCCCTCCACGCTTTGGAATTTCGGTTGCTCGCCCGGCCCGCCTATCTCGCCGCGCGGAACAGCGCCGGGCTGGCACCGCTGATCGCCGACGCGCTGCGCAGCGATGCGCCCGGCGCGCCCGCGATCGTCGCCATCTCGGGCCACGATACCAATGTCGCGAGCCTTGCCGCGCTGTTCGACCTCCACTGGTCCGTCCCCGGCTTCGCGACCGACGATCCCGCCCCAGGCGGCGCGATCGTCCTGGAGCGCCTGACGGATCGCACGGGACAGCACCGGATCCGCATCCGCTACCGGGCCCCGACGCTCGACCAGATCCGCAACCTCACAGGCCTGAACCGCAGCAACATCTATGACCGCGCCGCTTCGCCCACGCCCTGCATCGCGGACGCGGCGCTCGGCTGCCCGATGGCGCAAGTCTTGAGCGCACTCACTGCGTCCCGATAAGCGCCCCCGAAACGCGGGTGCGCCGGATCCGGCCGGCATATGTTTGCTTGGCTGGGGCGGCAGGATTCGAACCTGCGAATGGCGGCACCAAAAGCCGCTGCCTTACCACTTGGCGACGCCCCAACGGAGGCGCGCTTATAGCCGCCCCGCCGTGAACTGAAACCCCTATCCGGCGAGACGGTGCAACCAGCCATGCGCGTCGGGCGCCTGGCCGCGCTGGATCGCGACCAGCGCCTCGCGCAGGCGCATCGTCGTGGCGCCCGGGCCGCCATCGCCGATCGTGAAGCTGCCCTCCGGACTGGCGACGCGGCCGATCGGGGTGACGACCGCCGCCGTGCCGCAGGCGAACGCCTCGACCAGCCGGCCGCTCGCCGCATCCGCCCGCCACTGGTCGATCGCATAGGGCTGCTCGCGCACCGTAAGCCCTTGGTCGCGCGCGAGCCTCAGCAGCGAATCGCGCGTGATGCCGGGCAGGATCGTGCCCGTCAGCGCCGGGGTCGCGAGGCTGCCGTCGTCGAAGACGAAGAAGACGTTCATGCCACCCAGTTCCTCGACATAGCGGCGCTCCACCGCGTCGAGGAACACCACCTGATCGCAGCCCTGGCGGATCGCCTCCGCCTGGGCGACCAGGCTGGCCGCATAATTGCCGCCGCATTTTGCCGCGCCCGTGCCGCCGCGCGCCGCACGCGAATAATCCTGGCTCACCCAGATCGACACCGCCGGCGCGCCGCCCTTGAAATAGGCGCCCACCGACGAGGCGATCACCATGTAGAGATATTCGGAGGCCGGCTTCACGCCGAGGAACACCTCGGAGGCGAACATGAACGGGCGCAGATAGAGCGCGCCGCCATCGCTTTGCGGGATCCATTCGCGATCGATCGCGACCAGCCGCTCGATCGATTCCATGAAAATCGCCTCGGGCAGCTCGGGCATCGCCAGCCGCCGCGCGGAATCCTGGAAGCGGCGGGCATTGGCGGTCGGGCGGAACAGCGCGGTGCCACCATCCTCCAGCCGATAGGCCTTCATGCCCTCGAAGATCTCCTGCGCATAATGCAGCACCGAAGACGCGGGATCGATCGTCAGCGGCGCGCGCGCGGTGATCCGCGCATCGTGCCAGCCCTTTTCGTCGCTGAACCGCACGACCGCCATGTGATCGGTGAAGACGCGGCCGAAGCCCGGATCGACCAGCCGTTCGCTCCGCGCGTTCGCCGCGACCGGCGCGGCGTTGGGCGTGACGGCAAAAGCGAGGCGGGATTCGGCCGGCATGGCAAAAACTCTTCGGTTGGCGGGTTGCGGTTGACTAGGGCGCGGCGCTAGACCGGTCAACATGGCTGCCGCACCCCAGTCCGCATCTCCCCTTTTCCTGCGCGAGCCCGAGCTGCGCCGCGGCATGGAGTTGCTGTATTTTGGCAACAGCCATCTGACCCGCGCGATCGACCAAGGCTTGGCAAAACAAGGGCTTGGCCGCGCGCACCACCGCGCGCTCTACTGGATCGCGCGCAAGCCCGACATGACGGTGAGCGATCTGCTTCAAGTGCTCGCCATCACCAAACAATCGCTCGGCCGCGTGCTGAACGAGCTCGCCGAGCGCGGCATGGTCGAGACCCGACCGGGCGAGCGCGACCGCCGTCAGCGGCTGCTGCGGCTGACCGAGAGCGGCCAAGCGCTCGAGACCGAGCTGTTCGATGCGCTGCGTACGCGGCTCTCCAAGGCCTATGCCGAAGCCGGCCAAGCGGCGGTGGGCGGCTTCTGGGCGGTGCTCGAGGGGCTGATGCCCGACGAGGAGCGCGCGCGCATAGCCATGCTGCACGCGCAGGGCTGACGCTCAGCGCGCGGCGGCGGCCATCTCGGCGTTGCGGCGCGCGGAGGCCGCCAGCGTCTCGGTCAACAGCGCGACCAGCGCATCGTTGCGATCGAGCACGTTCAGTCCCTCGCGCGTCGAGCCCCCCGGGCTGGCGACTCGGTCCGCCAGCGTCGAGGGCGGCGCATCGGCGGCCATGGCCATCGTTCCCGCGCCATCCAGCGTGGCGAGCGCGAGGCGCGCGGCCTGGTCGGCGGGCAGGCCCAGCGCCTCCCCCGCCCGCGCCAGCGCATCGGCGAAGCGGAACACGAAGCCCGGCCCGCAACCGGCAAGCGCGGTGACCGCATCGAACCGCGCCTCCGCATCGACCCATTCGACCAGCCCCAGCGGCGTGGCGAGCGCCTGGGCCACGCCGCGAACCGCGACGTCGGCGCTCGGCGTGTACAGCGCGGTGACGCCCTTGCCGATCGCGACGGGCAGATTCGGCATCGCGCGCACGATCGCGCCCGCCGCGAAACGCCGGCCGAGTGCCGCGACCTCCACGCCGGCCAGGATCGAGACGAGGATCGCCGGAGTCACGCCCCGGAGCATGGGGGCGACGGCATCGAGCTGTTGCGGCTTCATCGCGAGCACCAGCACCGCCGGCGTCTCGTCCGCCGGCAGCGCGTGCAGCGCGCGGACGCCATTGGGCACGTCCGCCGTGCCGCGCGTCACCACCGTCACCGACTGCGGATCGAGCCCGGCGGCGACCCAGCGGCGCAGCATCGCGCCGCCCATATTGCCGCAACCGATCATCCAGACCGGTGCCATTCCGGATACCATCACGCCTCGCCCTGGGTATCGATCAGCGCGGCGGCGAGCGCCTCCTTGGGAGTCTTGCCGCCCCACAGCACGAACTGGAACACCGGGTAGAAACGCTCGCACTCGTCGATCGCCGATTCGACCAGCAGTTCGGCCGCAGCCAGCGACATCGTGCCTTCCTCCTCGCCATCGACCATCGTCGCATGGCGGTAGAGAAGAATGCCGCTCGACGACCAGAGTTCGAAATGGCCGACCCAGAGCTGCTCGTTGACCAGGCCGATCGCTTCGTAGACCGCCGTGCGACGCTCGTCGGGCACCTTGATGTCGGGAAAGGCGAGGAACTGGAGCACGCTGTCGTCCTCGCGCCACAGCGCGCGGAGCTCATACTCGGTCCAGCTTCCCTTTACCGTCGCGACGATCTCGTCGTCATGGCGCTCGTGATCCCAGCCATGCGCGGCATAATAGCTTTCGAGCATGTCGATGGGGGCGGAGTCGTCGGGCTCCTGATCGGGGCGATCGAGCATCATCACGCGCCCAATCCACGCGATATCGCCGCCCGATGCAATACATCGGACGGTGCGCCCCGCGGGAATAGGTCGAAAATTGTCGAAAACTCAGGCAGAGGGGGCCTCTTGTGGCCGGGCCTCGAGCGCGTCGAGCCGGGCGCGCAGTGCATCTGCCTCGTCGCGCGCAGCGATCGCCATTGCCTTCACCGTGTCGAATTCGTCGCGCGACACGAAGTCGAGGCCGCCGATCCACTCGCGCGCCCGTGCACGGGCGCCCGATTCCGCCTCGCGGCCGACACCGGCGAGCGTGCCCGCCGCGCCGTTGAACAATTTCACGAAATCGTCGAAGATCCGGTTTTCGGACTGCATGCCAAGCCTTCTTATAGGTTCGTCACAGCATCTGGGACGTATGCGCGCCCGGCACAAGGGCCTGTGCGTCGGGGTTCAGCCGCTGGATGCCGAGCGTCAGCATGCCGGCAAAGCTCACCCAGATCAGATAGGGCAGCATCAGCCACGCCGCGAGCGGACGGATCCGGCCGAAGACCAACGTCGTCGCGATCGCCGTCACCAGCAGGACGGCGAGGAGCGCGAGCGCCAGGCCGATCCGGTGCGCGCCGAAGAACACCGGCGTCCACGCCAGGTTGAGCGCCAATTGCACCGCGAACAGCGCGACGGCGAGGCCCCGCGACCGCGCGCCCCGGGCGTTGAGCACCACCGCGAGCGCCACGCCGATCATGATGTAGAGCAGGCTCCACGCGACGGGAAACACCCATCCCGGCGGCGTCAGCGCGGGCTTGACGAGCGCGACGTACCAGCCATTCTGATCGCCGGCCGGCACCGATCGCCCCGAAGCGAAGCCCAGCAGCAGCACCAATGGCACCGTGACCAGCGCCCAGCGCAGGAACGACATGCGCAACTGGTTCTTCGATGCGATCCCGCCCACAGCCACTCCTCGATTGTGCCCGGCCGGCTATTGCCGTGTCGGTGCGCTGAGGTAAACCTCGGGTTGCAGCGGATCGTTCCGCCGGTGGTTCATTCCCGGACGGCGGCGATCAGGAATTCGACATTGCCTTCCGGCCCGGTGATGGGACTGGGCGTGGTGCCGGCGACTGCCCAGCCCTGGCCAGCGATCCAGTCGGCCACCTCGGCGCAGACGCGCGCGTGCACGTCCGGATCGCGCACCACGCCGCCCTTCCCCACTTCGCCGCGCCCCGCCTCGAACTGCGGCTTGACGAGCGCCATCAGGCGCGCGCCGGGGCCCGCGAACGTCAATGGCCGTTCGAGCACCTTGGCGAGGCCGATGAAGCTGGCGTCGCACACGATCAGGTCGACCGGCTCGGGGATATGCGCCGCGGTCAGGATGCGGGCGCTGGTCTGTTCGTGGACGATCACGCGCGGATCCTGGCGGAGCGACCAGGCGAGCTGGTTGGTGCCGCTGTCCACCGCATAGACGCGCGCCGCGCCGCCCTGGAGCAGCACGTCGGTGAAGCCGCCGGTCGACGACCCCACGTCGATCGCGACCGCGCCCGGCACGCTCCATCCAAAATGCGCGAGGCCGTGCGCCAGCTTGATCCCGCCGCGCGACACCCAGGGATGATCGCGGCCCTTCACGTCGAGCATCGTGTCGGGCGCGAGCGCCTGCCCCGGCTTGTCGATCTTGCGCGTGCCGGCGAACACCAGCCCGGCCATGATGAGCGCCTGTGCCCGCGCCCGCGATTCGACCAGCCCGCGATCGACGAGCATCTGGTCCGCGCGCTGCTTGCCTCCGCTCACCGGTCCCCGCTCAGGCGCGCGCGCCTGCCATCGCACCCGAATTGTGGCGCAGGGCCTTGAGGACGGTGGCGACGATGGCGTCGGCGTCGAGGCCGGCCTGGGCATATTGCTTGTCGGGCGCGTCCTGGTCCTGGAAGGCGTCGGGCAGGCGCAGCGTCCGCAGCTTCAGCCCGGCGTCGATCAGCCCCTCGTCCGAGGCGAGCGTCAGCACATGCGCGCCGAAGCCGCCGATCGCATTCTCCTCGATCGTCAGCGCCACCTCGTGGCTGGTCAGCAGACGGCGGATCAGCTCGATGTCGAGCGGCTTGGCGAAGCGCAGG
>NZ_JALNUO010000033.1:0-9368 GCF_026540835.1 Sphingomonas sp. GC_Shp_6
CTGGCGAAAGCCGCGCATGTGGTTGACCCGCTGACGGCGAATGTCGCCGGCAAAGAGCGGCCCGAACCGGTTCCACCACATCCGCACCGTCTCGTGGCAGACATCAATCCCGCGTTCGAACAGCAGGTCTTCGGCGTTCCGCAGCGATAACGGAAACCGCACGTACATCATCACCACAAGGCGGATTACCTCAGGTGACGAGTTGAAGCGGCGAAATGGCGAAACGGCGATGGCGGCAGGGCACGTGAACGGCGGGGCATCCGCCACCGTTATCAGCCCCCTGCCCAAGCTGCCACGTTGGTCTGACAGAACCATCGGTGAAAATGCGATGGTCGCGGAGATGGCCTTGCGCCAGCCGCTATGCGGTTGGCGCAGCGTCGTTTGATGCGCCATTCGGCGCTCGTCGAGTAGCGCGGCACTGGGCCAATTGGATGCAAATGATGCAAGGATGCCGCACCCGCCATTAATTCATTCAAATTTCTGAAATATTGTTGACCCGTTGGCGGGAAAGTGAAATTTCGCGACACCAACCGCAGACATCCGTCCGGTGCAGGAAGGTCCGCTCGCCCGTCGCGCGCCCCCTTCACCGCATCGAGCGCCAGAAAAATAGCTGCCAAAAAGCGGCTGATTAGGGGAGACCGAAATGCTCAACACCCGCCATTCCAGATATTTCGCTCTGTTGGCCGCCGTGTCGACGACCAGCCTGTCGACCGCCGCCATGGCCCAGATCACCGCACCCGCCACCGCCGGTTCGACGATGAACGGCACGCCCGCCGATCCCTCGGCCAATCGTGGGCAGACCGATCCCAGCACCGATCCGCAGTCGAGCAGCACGCCGGCAACCCCCACGCCGCCGCTCAACGGGCCTGGCGCGGGCGAGGCACAGCAGGAGGCGGACGCTGCGGCGCCGGGCGACATCGTCGTCACCGGCATTCGCGCATCGCAGCAGCGCGCCGTCACGCTGAAGCGCGATGCCGCGTCGGTTCAGGATTCGATCTCGGCCGAAGACATCGGCAAGCTGCCCGACGTCACCATTTCGGATTCGCTGCAGCGTATTCCCGGCGTGCAGATCCGCCGTGACGCGGGCGAAGGCTCGTCGATCAACATTCGCGGCCTGCCCGAAGTCACCACGCTGCTGAACGGCGAACAATATCTGGGCGCCAATTCGATCAACAGCGTCCAGCCCAACTTCAACGACGTACCCTCGCAGCTCTTTTCGGGCGCGGACGTCATCAAATCCTCCACCGCCGACCTGCTGAACGCGGGCGTCACCGGCACGGTGAACCTGCGCACGCGCCGGCCGATGGACCTGAAATCGGGCTTCACCGTCGCCGCCGACGCGCAGGGCCTCTACGGCAGCAAGACCAAGGACAAGGATCCGAGCGTCAACGGCCTGCTCGCCTGGCACAATGACCGGTTCGGCTTCCTCGTCTCGGCCGCCTATACGCGCACGCATCTGGAGAATTCGCAGAACGGCTTCCTCAGCTCCTACGGTGCCACCTATCATAACGAAGGCACCGCGGACGCGACATCGACCGGCGGCTTCTCGCCCAGCAACCGGCCGCACGGCAGGGCCGTGGCGGGCGGCATCGACGTGAACGGCGACGGCGATTCCAACGACGCGTTCATCGTGCCGCAGGGCTTTTCGGCGTTCAACACCATCACCGACCGCAACCGCCTGGGCATCAACGGTTCGGCCCAGTGGAAGATGACCGACTCGCTCGAACTGACGGTCGACGGCTTCTACACGCACCAGACGCAGTACAATCACACGTCGGGCGTCCAGCAGCAGAACATCAACTGGCAGGCCGGCGAGTTCGTGCCGGGCGCATCGCGCGACACCGGCGCCACCGTCACCGGGTCCGACGGCCGCGTCTATCACATCAACACGACGCAGGTTTACAACTACGACCTGGGCGATTTCTCGTCCTACGCGCAGACCGACAAATATGTCTCGCAGTCGCAGGACTATAATGCCGAGCTGAAGTTCGACAATGGCGGCCCCGTCAAGCTGAACCTGCGCGGGATCTACGGCAAGGCGAGCCAGAGCTACGACCAGAGCTATGCGCAGTTCAGCCCGTCGAACGGTCTGCAATGGGAGCCGGGCGGTATCGGCCATTATCCCTCGGGCGACCGCGCGTTCAATCCGGGCGGCTACACCGTGGACACGCTGGCCGGCGCCAATTCGCTTCACTCGATCGTCGATTTCAGCGGCGACCAGCCCGTCTTCACGCTGCCCGCGCAGTTGACCAGCGAGCTGTCGAACAAGAGCATGTACGCGCTGAAGACGCTGTCGTCGGAAGGCAATTACCGCCAGAACGGCGATCTGAAGATCCTGCGCGCCGATGGCTCCTACAAGGCGAACGACGCGCTGACCTTCGAGTTCGGCGCACGCTATAGCGACCGTTCGAACAGCGATTTCGCCTTCGACCGCGCCGCGCCGCTCTATGCGGGCCAGGCGAGCGGCACGGGCGCCACGGCGAACGCCGCCTGCCTCGTCAAGTGGAAGGGCTTCGACGTTCCGATCAACGACGCGAGCTGCCATGCCGGCACGGGCGTCTACGGCACCACGGGCTTCGTGCCCTATACCGCGGGCCTCACGCGCCCGGCGACCGATCCCAGCGTCAGCGGCATCGTGCGCCAGGTCACCCCGCCCGTGCAGGGCATCCCGGCGGTTTACACGATCGATCCGAACGCGATGAACAACGCGCTGGCGTTCCAGAACAGCTTCTACCCCGGCAACGTGGAGGTGCAGAACCCTGGTGCGTCCTATCAGGTCGGCGTGAAGCAGATCAGCGGCTATACGCAGATGGACTTCACTGGCAGCCTGTTCGGCCTGCCCATTTCCGGCAATGCCGGCGTGAAGATCATCAACACCCGGCTCGACATCCTTCAGTACATCACCGGCAACCCGCAGCCTTACGGCGTGCAGGGCGCCGTGGCGGGCACCGACCGGACGCGCCGCAGCTTCACCGATTATCTGCCCTCGTTCAACGTCGCGCTGGATCTGGCGGATAAGTTGAAGCTGCGTCTCGCCTTCACGCGCACCATGACGCTGCTGAACCTCGACCAATGGGGTGGCGGCCTCACGCCGAACTACGCCATCGACACGAGCGGCGCGGCGCCGGTGTTTCGCGTGACGGGCGGCTCGTCCACCGGCAACCCGCAGCTCGATCCGTGGCGGGCGAACAACCTCGATGCGTCGCTGGAATGGTATATCGGCCGTTCGAGCCTGCTGAGCGTGGCGGCCTTCTACATCTCGGTTGACAGCTTCATCCAGCAGGGTTCGGTGCTGCGGACCGATCTGCCGGACAATGACGGCGTCGTGCGCGGCCGCACGGTATCGATCAGCACCCCCATCCAGGGCCAGAGCGGCACGCTGAAAGGGCTCGAAGGCCAGTGGCGGCAGTCGTTCGGGGATCTGGGCTTCATGCCCAACATCCTGCGCAACTTCGGCCTCGACATGAACATCACCTATTCGCCATCGGATTCGGGCCAGACCGATCTGGCGGGCAACAAGATCCCGTTCCAGGACAATTCGAAGCTGCAGACCAACGTGGTCGGCTATTACCAGGATAGCCATTTCCAGGCGCGTGTTGCCTGGAACTATCGCTCCACGCGCGCCGTCTCGCAGGATTTCGGCGGCCTGGTTGGGCTCGAACTCTATCAGCGCCCCACCAACTATGTGGACGCGTCGGTCAGCTACGACATCAATCCGCACTTCACGATCTATGCGCAGGGATCGAACCTCACCGGCGAATATGAGAAATATTATCTCACCTGGACCGACGAGCATGCGTACAACAACATCTACGAGCGCCGTTACGCGATCGGCGCGCGCGTGAAGTTCTGATCCTGCGCTGACGATCACTCTCGCATGCGTCGGGCGACGCATGCGAGAGGCTTGTCACGCGGCGCGCTTGCCGGCAGGCCCTTCGATCATGACCATCCCTTCGGCCAATCCCATCCGCTCCGTCGTGATCGTCGGCGGCGGCACCGCCGGCTGGATGGCGGCGACGCTGATGGCGCGCCGGCTGCAGCGGCAGAACCTGTCGATCACCCTGGTCGAATCGTCCGCGATCGGTACCGTGGGGGTCGGCGAGGCGACCACGCCCGCGATCCGCGACTATTTCCGCGAAGCCGGCCTCGACGAAGCCGAAATCGTCCGCGCGACGGGCGCCACGCTGAAGCTCGGGATCCGCTTTGACGGCTGGGCGGGCGAGAACAGCCGTTTCTTCCATCCCTTCGGCCTGTACGGCACGCCGTCCAACGACGTGGCGTTCCACCAGTATTGGCTGAAACAGCAGGCGGCCGGATCGTCGGTTTCGCTCGGCGCCTACAGCCTCGCAACGGTCTTGGCCGAAACCGGGCGGATGATGCCGCCGCCGCGCCCTGCCCCCGATTACGCGTTCTTCGACTGGGCGCTGCATTTCGACGCGGGTCTCTATGCCCGCTATCTCAAGCAGGTCGCGACCGCGCGCGGCGTGACTCACGTCGATGCGCATATCACCGCCGTCCACCGCGATCCGGCCACGGGAAACATCGCCGCGGTCCAGACCGCGGAGGCCGGGACGATCGCGGGCGACCTCTTCATCGACTGCACGGGTTTCCGCTCGCTGCTGTTGGGCGGCGCGCTCGGCGAACCCTATGTCGACTGGCGCGATCATCTGATCGCCGATCGGGCGGTTGCCATCCCCTGTGCGCACCGCTCGACCGACACGATCGCCTCGTTCACACAGGCGATCGCGCGCGACGCCGGGTGGCAATGGCGGATCCCGCTCCAGCACCGCGTCGGCAACGGCTATGTCTATTCCAGTGCCCATCTGTCGGACGACGAAGCGATCGCCACGCTGTCCATCACGCTGGAGGGCGAGGCGCTTGCCGAGCCGAACCTGATCCGCTTCGCCACGGGTCACCGCCAGCGCTTCTGGTCGGGCAACTGCGTCGCGCTAGGCCTGGCGGCCGGCTTTCTCGAGCCGCTGGAATCGACCAGCATTACCCTGATCTATTCGGGCATCCAGCGGCTGCTCGAACTCTGGCCCGATCGGCATTGCGATCCGGCGCTCGCGGCGGACTATAACCGGATCACCACGCTCGAATATGAGCGCGTACGCGATTTCCTGATGCTGCATTATTGGGCGAACGGGCGAACCGGGCAGCCCTTGTGGGACAGGGTGCGCGCCATGACGCTGCCCGACAAGCTCGACCACAAGGTCCGGATGTTCAAGAGCCGCGGCCGGATGGTGCGCTACGAATGGGACGCGTTCGGCGATCCGAGCTGGCTGTCGATGTTCGTGGGGCTAGGGATCCGCCCCGAACGCTGGGACCCGCTGGCGGATTATTTCACCAACGCCCAGATCGGCGAAGCGCTGGAGCGAATCCGCGCGAACATCGCCGAGGGGCTGGCGGGCGCCACCAGCCACCGCGCGTTCCTGGAACAGGCGTTCCAGGTGCGTTTCCCCGCGCCGGGATCGTTAATGGGCTAAGCGCTCAGCCAGCCTTGCCGCGCTGATCCTGTTCGCGCAGGAAGGCGTCACGCATGGGCGACGGCGGCCCGACGAGCCCGCGGGCATGATCGGGCAGATGGTCCGCCGCCTGCGGGGCATCGTCGTCGAACACGAACCGCTCGAACCAATGCCGCCAGGCCGCCCGGTACGGCAGAGGCAGATCGCGCACCGCGCGCAACGTCCTTTTAAACGCATCGAGTGGCGACACCGCATCGGCATCCTCCCACCAATGGTTCACCATCACGTTGAAGGGCGCCAGCGCCCGCACGTCGTGCCACCAGATCGGCGGAATGTAGATCGCGTCGCCCGGCCCGAGCTCGGCGACCAGAGCGTGCCGCTGCGCCTCGGCGAAGCGCGGATATGCGTCCAGGTCGGGCCGTTCGCAATCGACCATGCTGACGGGCGGCCCGGCGATCGTCAGGTGCAGCGGCCCGACATAGAGATTGTCCGCTTGTTCGGGCGGGAACAGCGTAAAACGCCGCCGGCCGGCCACCACTACCGCGATGTTGCTCGCCTCGTCGAAATGCGTAGCGACGTCGGTACGATTGCCCACCCACACGCGCGCGCGCGCCGTCGGCAGGTCGAAGGGCAGCGGATTGCGCGCGGACCAGTCCGGCAGATGCTCGTCGGTCGCGGCCGCACCGGCATAGAGCGCATCGACCTTTGCCTGGCCTCGCGTCGCCAGCAAATGGCGCATCAGCGCGCCGAGCGGCGCGGCGCGCGTCTGGAAGTTGCAACCGGCCAGCGCGGAATCGTAGAAGAAGCGGCCTTCGATCTCGGGCGGACCCACGAAAAGCTGCGCGGGACGCCCGGAATCGAGCGTCGCCAAATAGTCGACCACCGCCTCGTCCGAGCGCCACGCAGCGACGACCGCGGGCCAGTCCGCCGCCAGGCCGCGCAACACCACCGGCCGGAACGGCGCGACGACATCCGCGTCGAAGCGCGCCGGATCGATCCTTTCCAATTCGGGTACGGCAGTGGGCAAGCATTCCTCCCGGGCGACGGCGGCGGCCGCGATACGGCATCCGGCGTAACCCGCTTCGACCGTGCCATCAACGCCGCGAGATCGATGAAAAATCAATTGCTTTAAGCGGATGGCTGGCGGATGGATTTAATAGGGCCGCGATCGCGAGCAGCACGGGCCGGCGGCCGAACCGATCGGCCGGCG
Organism: Sphingomonas sp. GC_Shp_6; assembly: GCF_026540835.1. Classification (NCBI taxonomy): domain Bacteria; kingdom Pseudomonadati; phylum Pseudomonadota; class Alphaproteobacteria; order Sphingomonadales; family Sphingomonadaceae; genus Sphingomonas; species Sphingomonas sp. GC_Shp_6. The sequence continues at coordinate 6,676 of NZ_JALNUO010000033.1, forward strand.
CACCGGCGCCGAGCGACCCGATCACCGTCCCGATCAACGCCGACGCGACGGTAAATCCCAGGGCCTGATCCGACAGCGCGAAATGCGTCTGGAGCGCACCGAACAACAATCCCCCGAGCGCCGCGCCGAGCGCGCTGACGATGATGGCGGGGGTGACGACGGTATCTTTCGCCGGATCGGCGGAAGCGGGCATGAGGGTCATCGGCGAATGTTGGAAGACAAAGCCTCGCCAGGCAAGCACCGCCTGCCCGAGAGCCGCCGCCGGACACCGGCGGCCGGCTTGTGGTTGGCGTAATGCTTCAATCCACTCTAATCACCGTCTCGGGCACATGGAAAATGGATGACGAACCGGATGACGGCGCAGAGGGACCGGGGACATTCGCACCGGGAAAGCGTGGTCCATTCGGCGAATGCGCGCTCCGTCCGGCTGTCGGCATCGATGTCGGGGACCAACCTGGTCCGTGCGGGCGACTATAACCAGCGCACGGTGCTGCAGGCCATTCGCCTGGTGGGCGAGACGTCGCGCGTCGAACTCGCCACGCTCACCGGCCTGACCGCGCCGACGATCGCCAACATCACCAAGCGGCTGACCGTCTTTTCCTCAAACCCGCGGTCAGGGTCTGGTGATGGGACGGGCGCCACGCGACCGTAGGCGTGTGAGCGGGTACGACCCTGACGTGCTCCCCGTTTTCAGGCCGCTGATAACTTAGCTTCGTTATCCATATGCCCATGGCGGGGGCGGTTCGTAAACTCGGCGGGTGCCAACCCGCCAAGACTGCTGTGCGGACGCACGGTGTTGTAGTCCGTCCGCCATGCCTCGATGATCCGTCTCGCCGCAGCCAGCGGTGGGGACAGGTGCTCGTTCAGGCACTCGTCGCGCAAGCGACCATTAAAGCTTTCGACGAAGCCGTTCTGCTGCGGCTTGCCCGGCGCGATGTAATGCCATTCGACCCTGGTCTCCTGGCACCAGGCGAGGACGGCGTGACTGGTGAGCTCAGTGCCCCCTTCGGCTCCGCTCAGGACAGGATTGTCGCTGACCACCGTGCACGGCAGCCCGCGACGTTCGGCGATGGCGCTCAGCTCGCGAACAACCCGCCGGCCCGACAAAGAGGTATCGACGATGCACGCCAGGCATTCCCGGCTGTAATCGTCGATGACGTTGAGCAGGCGGAACCGCCGGCCGCAGGCCAACGAGTCCGACACGAAGTCGAGCGACCAGCGCTGGTTGGGTTCCTGCGGGATCGCCATCGGTGCCCGCGTGCCCAGCGCGCGCTTCCGGCCGCCACGCTTGCGCACCGTCAGCCGCTCCTCGCGATATAGCCGATAGACCTTCTTCAGGTTCATGCCATTGCCCTCACGCTTGAGCAGGATCGCCAGCCGCCGATAGCCAAACCGGCGGCGCTCATTGGCGATCTCGGGCATCCGCTCGCGGACAACGTCGTCCCTTCCGCGCAGCGGCTCATATTGCCATGCCGATCGATTGACCCCGATCAGCCTGCAGGCGCGACGTTCGGAGAAGCCGTGATCGGCCATCAGCTTCTCCACCGCAGCGTAGCGCTCCGCAGACCGGGTCAGTTTTTTCCCAGCAAATCCTTCAACGCCGACACGTCGAGCATCGACTCCGCCAGCAGCTTCTTCAGCCGTCGGTTCTCGTCCTCCAACGTGCGCAGCCGGGCCGCCTCCGACACGGTCATGCCGCCATACTTCGCCTTCCAGTTGTAGAAGGTCGCGTCGCTGATCCCGTGCTTCCGGCACAACTCGCCGGTCTTCACGCCAGCTTCATGCTCGCGCAGCACGCCAATGATCTGATCCTCGGTAAATCGGCCTCGCCGCATCACTCGTCTCCATCTGACGAGCTAGAGTCAGGACCCATTGATGTGAGAGGCGCGATCTGATTCATGCTCCGCAAGGAGACCGTGGATGAGCGACCTGTACTGGCTGACGGATGAGCAGATGGCGCGCCTGCGGCCGTACTTCCCCAAGAGCCATGGCAAGCCGCGGGTCGATGACCGGCGGGTGCTGAGTGGCATCGTCTTCGTCAATCGCAACGGACTGCGCTGGTGTGATGCACCGAGCGCGTATGGTCCGCACAAAACGCTATACAACCGGTGGAAGCGCTGGGGTGAACGGGGCGTTTTCCTCCGTATGATGGAGGGTCTCGCGGCAGCGGAGGCCGTGCCGAAGACGGTCATGATCGACGCGACCTACCTGAAGGCACACCGCACGGCATCGAGCCTGCGGGTTAAAAAGGGGATCTCGGCCGCCTGATAGGCCGTACGAAGGCGGCATGAATACCAAGCTCCACGCCGTCAGCGATGCGGATGGGCGGCCCTTGAGCTTCTTCATGACCGCCGGGCAGGTCAGCGACTACACCGGCGCGGCAGCTTTGCTCGACGATCTGCCAAAGGCGGAATGGCTGCTTGGTGATCGCGGTTATGATGCCGACTGGTTCAGGGATGCCCTCGAAGCCAAAGGCATTCAGCCCTGCATCCCAGGTCGGAGATCGCGCAACGAGCCGGTCCGGTACGACAAGCGCCGCTATCGGCGTCGCAGCCGCATCGAGATCATGTTCGGCCGCCTGAAAGACTGGCGTCGCGTCGCCACGCGCTACGACCGCTGTCCAACCGTCTTCTTCTTGGCCGTCGCGCTCGCGGCCACCGTCATCTTCTGGCTATGACCAATGAGTCCTGAGC
>NZ_JALNUO010000034.1:0-8687 GCF_026540835.1 Sphingomonas sp. GC_Shp_6
GCTGGGACTATGCGCGCGTCGATTCCAAAGCCCACCGGCTGTATGTGGCGCGTCCGGACTCCGTGACGATGGTCGATCTCGCCAAGGGCGACGCGACGTCCTGGGGCACGCTCGCCCGCGGCCACGCCGTCGTGCCGCTGCCGGACCATCGCCTGCTCGTCACCAGCGGCAACGACGCGACGGTGCGCTTTTTCGACACAACGAGCGGCCGGCAGATCGCCAGCCTGCCCGTCGGCAAGAAGCCCGATGCGGCGATCGACGACGAGCCGCACGCGCGTGCCTATGTGATGAACGGCGTCGGCGGCACGGTGTCGGTGATCGATACCAACGCAATGCGCGTCACCCGCACCATCGCGGTGAAGCCCGCGCTCGAATATGCCGCGCTCGCCGATGGCACGCTGTTCATCAACAACGAGGACCTGAACGAGATCGAAGTCGTGGATGTCGCGCAGGGCAAGACCAGCGCGCCGATCGCAATGCCGGGCTGCGAGGGGCCGACCGGGCTCGCCTATGACGCCCGGCGCGCCATGCTCGTCAGCGCCTGCTCCAACGGCCAGGCCGCCATCGTCGACGCCAAGGCGCGGCGGCTGGTGACGCTCATTCCGATCGGCAAGGGTGCTGATGCGGTCATCCTCGACGCCGCCCGCCGACTGGCGTTCGTGCCGTGCGGCAAGGACGGCGTGCTCGACATCCTGGCGCTGGATCGGCCGGGCGGGATCGCGCATGCCGGCCGCGTCACGACCGAAGTCGGCGCGCGGACCGGCGCGCTCGATCCGGCGACGGGGATCGTCTATCTGCCGACCGCGCGGTTCGCGCCATCGCAAGCCGCCGGCGCCCGCCCCGCGCCGCTCCCCGGCAGTTTCCACATCCTCGTCGTCACACCCAAGGGGTGACCGCCGCGCCGGGCGCGGCCGGTCACATCATGCGGTGGCGAAGATTGCCGAGGACCACGAGCGTTCCCGAGACCATCAGCGCCACGATCAGCGCCGAAAAGAGCACCAATTGCAGGTCGTCTCGGCCGGATCGCTTGAGCGAGACGTGCAGGAAGAACCGGAAATGGACGATCGTCTGGACCAGCGCGAGCCCCAGGATCGCCGCGAACGTCTCGCCCGCCGGCATCGCCGGCCAGTGGACCAGCGCGAACGCGGCCCCGGTCAGCACCAGCGCGCTGGCATAGCCGATCCCGTACGACCGGATCTCGCGGGACTTGTCGGCGTCGGCGTCGCTCATCGGATCAGACCCTGCAGATAGACCAGCGAGAAGATCGCGATCCAGACGATATCGAGGAAATGCCAGAACAGGCCGAGCCGCAGGAGGTTGATCTTCACGCGCGTGTCGAACCCATAGGCGCCCACCTGCACCGCCATCACGACGAGCCAGAGGCAGCCACAGGCGACGTGAAGCCCGTGAAGCGGCACGAGCCCGAAAAACGCGGACAGGAAGCCGCTCCGCATCGGCACCGCGCCATGCGCGATCATCGTCCGGAAATCGTTCAGCTCGAGCGCCAGGAAACCCAGCCCGAGCAGCAACGTGACGCCGAGCCAGGCCAGCACCGTCCGGCGGGCGGCGCGATGCTTCATCGCCACGGAGGCCATGCCATAGGTGAAGCTGCTGGTCAGCAGGATCAGCGTTTCGGCGAAGGTCGGCCCGATCTCGTAGACATCGGCCGGGCGCGGCCCGCCCGCGGCCGCTGGCAGCATCACGCCATAGGTGGCGAACAGCAGCGCGAAGATCACGGCGTCGCTCATCAGGAAGACCCAGAAGCCGAAGATGTCGGCCTCCGCCTTCTCGTGAGCCCCGGGGTCGGTGATGCCGAGGTTCAGCCCGGCATGCGCGACATCGTCAGCGGCCATGCGACACCATCAGCGCCAGACCGCCGTTCAGGGGGATCGTCTCGGCCTGTCGCGGCACCGGCGTCGTGGCGCGGACCTGCGCCAGCCATGCGCGGTCGATCGCGGCGACGGCGGCCGCGGGCACGATCCGCGTCGTGTCGCGCGCGAAGCTGCGCAGGATGACGGTGGCGACCACGATCGCGCCGGCGCTCAGCGCCAGCCACCAGATATGCCAGACGAGCCCGAAGGCCAGGACGGTGCCGCCGATCCCGAGCGCGGGGCCGGCGGCGCTGTTGCGCGGCACTTCGATCGCTTCGTAGCGCGCGGCTTCGCGATAGGCGCGGCCGTCGCGCTTGGCATCGTGGAACGGATCGCGGCTGGCGACGTGCGGCAGCACCGCGAAATTATATTCGGGGGGCGGCGCGGCGATCGACCATTCGAGGCTGCGGCCATCCCAGGGATCGCCGGCCGCGACCCGGTTCGCCGCGCGGTCGCGGATGCTGACCCGCAGCTGGACGAACAGCGAGACGAGCGCGGCGAGCAGGATCAGCGCGCCCACGCCGGCCACATAGAGGAGCGGACGGAAGGCGGGATCCGACACCGCCTGCGCGCGGCGCGTCATCCCCGCCGCGCCCAGCACATAGAGCGGCATGAACGCGAGATAGAAGCCCAGCACCCAGCAGCCGAACGCCCGCCGGCCCCAGCGCTCGTCGAGGCGGAAGCCGAACGCCTTGGGAAACCAGTAATGATAGGCGGCGAGCATGCCGTACAGCAGCCCGGGGATCAGCATGTTGTGGAAATGCGCGACGAGGAACAGCGTGTTGTGCACCACATAATCGAGCGGCGGCACCGCGAGAATGATGCCGGTGAACCCGCCGAGCACGAACGTCATCATGAACGCCAGCGAATAGAGCATCGGCACGGTGAAGCGCACCTCGCCGCGAAACATCGTCCAGATCCAGTCGTAGATCTTGACGCCGGTCGGCACCCCGATCGTCATCGTCGCGATGCCGAACGCCGCGTTCAGATTGGCGTCCTGCCCCATGGTGAAGAAGTGATGGACCCACACGGTGAACGACAGCACCGCGATCGCCATGGTCGCGATCACCAGCGAGGTATAGCCGTAGAGCTCCTTGGTCGAAAAGGTCGACACCACCTCCGAATACACGCCGAACGCGGGCAGGATCAGAATGTACACCTCCGGATGGCCGAACAGCCAGAACAGGTTGGCATAGTTCATCATGTTGCCGCCGAGATCGTTCGTGAAGAAATGAAAGCCGAGATACCGGTCGAGCGCGAGGAGCGCGGTCGCGACCGTCAGCGGCGGCATCGCGAAGATCATCAGGATGCTGGTGCACAGCGACGTCCAGCAGAACAGCGGCATCCGCATCAGCGTCATGCCGGGGCAGCGCAGCTTGTAGAGCGTCACCGCGAAATTGAGCCCGGTGAGCGTCGATCCGATCGAGCCGAGCGTCACCGCCCAGATCCAGTAATCGGGGCCGACATCGGGGCTGAAGGCCAGGCCGGTATAGGGCGGATAGCCGGTCCAGCCGCCGGTGGAGAACTGCCCGATCGCCAGCGACACCATCATCAGCCCCGCAGCCCCGCCCGTCAGGCACAGGCTGACCGAGTTGAGCAGCGGAAAGGCGACGTCGCGCGCGCCGATCTGCAGCGGCATGACATAGTTGATGACGCCGGTGAGGAACGGCATCGCCATGAAGAAGATCATGATCGAGCCGTGGGTGGAGAAGAGCTGCGCGAAATGTTCGGGCGTGACGAAGCCCGGCGCCTGCACTGCGCTGGCCTGTTGCAGCCGCATCAGCACCGCCTCGATCAGCGCGCGGCTGAGCATGACGAAGGCGATGACCACATACATGATGCCGATCTTCTTGTGATCGACGCTGGTCAGCCATTCGCGCCAGAGCCAGCGCCAGCGGCCGAGCACGGTGAGCAGCACCGCGAGCCCGATCGCGCCGACGATCACCAGCGCGCCCGCGCCCGCGCCAATGATCTCGCTGACGCTCGGATCCTCCCAGGCGCGAACGAAGGGAAGATCGTGCCAGGCGAAGCGGCCAAGCAGCACGGGAAGGACGGGTTCGATCATTTCGCGGGAGCCTGCGTGCGCGCCATCACCCTGGCGAAGGTCGCGGGCGAGGCCGCGGAATAGAAGATCGGCGCGCGGGGCGTCGATCGCGCGAACAGCGCGTTCAGCGCCGCCGCGTCCAGCGGGCGGGCGGCGGCGCGCACGCGCGCCAGCCAGCGCCGGTAATCGGCGGCGCCGAGCGCGACCACCGTAAATTTCTGATCCTGAAACCCCGTGCCGTTGAACTGGGTGTTCTCACCCGCATACAGGCCGGGCGTCGTCACCGCGAAGTTCAGCTCGGTCCGCATGCCCGCCATCGCATAGATCTGCCCGGCCAGCCGCGGCATCATCAGCGACTGCATGACGGTGCCGCTCGTCAGGTCGACATGGACCGGTCGCCCGACCGGCACCGCAAGCTGGTTCACCGCGGCCACGCGCTGGTCGGGATAGACGAACAGCCATTTCCAGTCGAACCCGATCGCCTGGATGCGCAGGGCCGGCTGGCCCGAAGCGAGCGGACGATAGGGATCGAGGCGGAGCGTATAGTGCCACAGCACCACCCCCAGCCCGATCACGATCGCTGCCGGCGGTATCCAGATCAGCCCCTCGATCCACCACGCGAAATCCCAGTTCGGGCGGTAGGCCGCGCGCGTGTTCGACAGGCGGTAATGCCAGGCGAAGGCGGGCACCAGCAGCAGCACGGGCCCCGCCACGAAGACCAGCACCCCGCCGACGATCAGATAGAGATGCCAGGTCTGTTCGGCGACCGGCCCGGCATGATGGACGATCCCGCTGCGCAACGCCGTGCATCCCGCGATCAGGCCGCACCCGGCGACCGCCATGGCGGCGCGCACCGCCCGCGCGCCGGTGCTCACGCGGCGATCGAACGGACGATCCGCATGGCGCCGTCCGGGGCGGTGGACATCTCCGACGCCGGGTCGGGATGGCGGCGTGGCGGGAACGGGTTCATTGTCGCGTGATAGCCGCCGATGCCGCGGTCGGGCAAGCCGAACGGCATCATGGCGCCGATCGCCGTTCCGATTGAGGCGGCCTTGCCATCAACGTAAAGCTGGCGCGCGCGATGAGCCATTTCGCGAGAAAAGCTGCCGGCATATACGGATCCGCGGAAATGCGATTTAGCAGTAGCCAGTCGCCCGAAACCGACACACAAGGACGATCGATGCACCGGCCCCTGCTCTCTTGCCTCGTCCCTTGCTGTCTCGCCGCCAGCCTCCTCCTCGCCACTCCGGCGACCGCCAGCTCGCCCGAGTTGATCGGGCTCCAAAGTGCGCTTGGCGCATTGGTTTCGGCGCATCCCGGCGAATATGGCATTGCGGCGCTCGACCTGCGCGACGGATCGGCCGTCGCGGTCAACGGCGACATTCCGTATCCGATGGCCAGTACGGTCAAGCTCGCGATCGCCGGCGCTTACCTTGCCGAGGTGGACCGTGGCCTGCGCAGCCTCGACCAGGTCGTTGCCGGTCAATCTGCGGCGAACCTGTTGGAGCGGATGATCGTCCGCAGCGACAACCGCGCTGCCGACCAGCTTCTTACCACCGTCGGCGGCCCGGTCTCCGTCCAGCAGTGGCTGTCATCAAACGGCATCACGGGCATCCGGGTGGACCGGACCATCGCGCAGCTCCTGCGTGAACATGGGCATCTTGCCGACAGCAAGGATGTGGCGACGCCCAATGCCATGGTTGCCCTGCTCTACAAGCTGAATACCGGGATGCTTCTCAAGCCCCAAAGCCGCGCCTTGCTGCTCGGGCTGATGAGCCGATGCGCGACGGGCACCCGGCGGATCCGTTCGCTTCTCCCGGCCGGCACGCTCGTGGAGGACAAGACCGGGACGCTTGATGGCGTCACCAACGATGTCGGATTCATCACCATGCCGGATGGTCGCCGGCTGGCCATCGCGGTCTTTGCCAGAGGGGGGCGCGATCGCCAGCTCGGCATCGCCGAAGTCGCACGGGCGATTTACGACCGCTTCGCGGACGCCGAACGCAACGCGCTCACGCTTTTCCTGAAATTGCGGTGAGCGAAGCACCACGCGGCTGATCGCGGGCTGGCCACTTGCGATCAGCCAACGATCGTTATGATTGGCTCAACTCGGGTCGCTCGTTCCGATGAGAGGAGTGGCCAGTTCAAGCGACACGACGGATCATGACGGCGCGCGCGCCATGCCACTGCGCAGCCGCCTCACCTCGCGGCTGATCGTGATCGCCAGGTTTGCGGGGGTAAGATCGTGCCGGGCGCTGCCGGGGAACAGCACCGTCACGACATTATCGCCGATGCTTTCGATGTCGTCACCGACCCGCGTGCAAGACGTGTCTGGTCCACGCTCCGAACATAGCTCGCGTCCAAGCGCGCGGTGGAGCGCGATCGATCCTTCCCCAAGCTTTGCGAACGGGCCGGTATCGGCGACGATCACCGGCACCATCACGCCGTGATACTGGACATAGCCGAAATCGCCGACATCCACGCCGGTAAGCTTGGTGAACCTGCCCCGGACATCCCGCGGTCCGGCGAACGGGATCACGACATAGGGGATGGTGTCGGCATCGACCGGCACCTCGCCGCCCTTGCCATCGGGCAGCATCAGCGAGGTCGGGCACTGGTCCATGCGCCCGTGATTGGGGCTGCACGCGAAAGGCGAACCGTCGAGGTCCACCGCCAGCTTCGAGGCGTAGGCGATTTCCCCACCGGGCAGCCGGCGCAGAGCGGTGACCGCGTTGGGATCGCTACGGCACCCTCTGATCGCATGGCCGCTGAACCGATCCTCCCGGTCGCAGGTGGCGAACTCCTGCCGGTAAGCCTCGTCGACGGCCCGGCCGGCCGGAAGATGGACCCCAGCCGGCCAGGGCGAGACGACCGCAACGGCCGCGATGAGTAGCGTAGATGGTGACATCAGTTCGCCTCGGACTGCCTGAGGGCCGACGATGCCGTATGTGGGTCGGCGGCAGCTTCAAGACGCGCGTCGCTCTGCACGATTTCAGGCGGCACCGTCGGCATGGCATCGAACGGCAAGTCGCGATGCAGCGTCGATGCCCAGCGTTCGAGCCACTCGTTGCCATCAGGGCCGATATAATGGTCTGCCGTGCGGTAGGCTGGATCATGCATCGCGACGCTCAGCGGCACCACCTGCAGCCCCGCATGGCGCAGGATGGTGGCAAGTCCATCGATGCTCGCCGCGTTCAGGCGGCTGGCGTGGAGCAGAAAGACGAAAGCCGGTTCGCGTCCGAACAGCGTCGTGCCGGCGCTGACATACCAGTCGACGATCGCGCGCGTGAACGTCAGATATTGCTCGCGTATGTGGATCGCCTCGGCAGTGGCGCCGCGTGCGACCGCATCGTCATAGGGTGCCGAGAATTGCCAGTCGCTGTTCTCCATCGTGACCGGCGCCACGCGGTAATGGTGCTCCGCAAGCCAACCAACCACCCGATCGTGACTGGCGCGCGTCTGCCCCGTTTCCAAATAGGGATAACGGAACCACTGCTCGTGACGGCCCCGAGCGGACAGCAGCCTGCCGGTTTCCGTCTCGTCACGAACGATGTCCGCCACATACGCATCGGCAGGCGTCGTATCGAGCGAGGCGTGCGAGTAAGTGTGATTCCCCAGGTCCATGCCGGCGTTCAGCCAGCGCGCAAGCAGCAAGGTGCGCTGCGGCTTGTCCGGCCCTTCGAGCTGAATTTCATTGACGAAACCGGTCACCCGCCACCGATGGCGGATGAAGCCGCTCAGGAGCTGATCGGTGACCACTGCGCCGTCGGCCGCCGACGCCAAGGCGCCGAACACCGGCACGTCGTCAAAGGTCAGCGCGACCTTGCCCGATCGAACCGGTGCGTTGCCGATCAGCAGCAGGGCCGCAACGCTCGCCACCGACCGACGAGACGCGGTCACATAGTTTTTTAAGCGCCAGGCCGCCGGCCTGTGCCGCGGCATGCACGCTCGACTCATCGCTGGGAGTTTTGCTGGGAACTCAACGTACGCGCTGCATCGATCAGCGGCGTCAGCGCCGCCCGAAGGCGATCGGCGGTTTGCCGCAGCTCTGCGGCCTCCGCCATCGCGCCGCCCACCGCCGCACCGCCCGTAGCCACGGCATGGCGCGATCGCTCGTACAGGTGGCGGTCATAGTCCGGGTCGTGGCGCCGTTGGACGCTATGCAGCGTATCGTCCGGCCGAACATCGTCGCGCGGGTCGCTAAGCGCGGCCAGCGGTCCCACTTTGGTGTCGAGGATGATGTCGGCGAGCGACGCGATCTGCGCCGCGATGAGGTCTTGCGCTGCGGGGCTGGTCAGCAACCGTGCCGCGTCCGCCACCTTCGGATTACGGGGGACGGGTCGCTGAGCCGCGGCGGGCGTGGCGATGACAAGGAGGAGGAGCACAAAGGGAAGGTTCTTCATGCGCCAATCTCCTGCGCCTACGCGATATCGCATATGTAGCGGTTTTCCCCTTCTTGTTCCAGTGCTTACGCGGGCGACCTCGGCAGGAACACCAACGACAATACCACTTTCCATACGCGATGGCTGTCATTCGGCAGCCGCTTGTCCACTTCCGGAAACCAACCATAAGCCGAGTGGGATGCTTGACGATGGGACTGTTCGTTGCGAAGTGGCGGAGATTCTGTCGACGCTTATCGAGGGCGTAACGATCTACCCCGATGGCCGGACCGGCCCGGAGGCCGAGGTGGTGGCGAAGGTGTCGGACCCGATGGCGTGGGCCACAAACGACGACGCCGCCCCGAGGGGCGGCGTTGTCGTGTTCTATAACGT
>NZ_JALNUO010000035.1:0-8068 GCF_026540835.1 Sphingomonas sp. GC_Shp_6
ACGCCCGGATTTCCTAGATTTCTGCCGCTTCCACGTCAATCAGCAACACGCGAAACGCGCGGAGAGCCACGGTTTGCGTGGGCACAACGGGGGGCACAGTCTGTTCCCGTAATGCCCCTGCCCCGCCCTCGTCAGACCATTGTCGACACTCCGCGCCAGCCAACACCACACGCCGAGCATCATCGACGCACGCACGACCACCAGGTGGCACAATAAGCGGCACAGTCGTCACGCTCGGTTTGACGTGCGTCAGCCAACCGGCCGTGCCTCTATCAGCGATAAAGCGGCGGGGCTCGCCATGCAGAAAGTAGCATGCGGGAAAACCATAACATCCATAATATCGACGGTTTTCTGCGGGTTTGCGCCATAACAAACACCATAATATTTCTATAACCAGATTATACCTCTGAACCCTAACCAAGCGGTTGGAAAAAACCGTGGAATATCAATGGGATTATGGTTGAGCCTGAAAAATGTTATGTCAGATTATAGTTCGACCATAACCTAAGTATTCCTTGCAAATCAGGCACTTAGGTGCCATATTCGGGTGGCGGTTATGGATGTTATGGTTTTCCCGACACGCACCTAGGATGTAGCGGACCGCGGCATCGGTGACGTTGTTCCGCAACCGGCCGAGCGGGGGCCTCCGACTGCACCGATCCGCACCTTTGCAGAGGCCATTCGGCGGGGTCAGAACCCCAGGATCTAGGCCGTCCAAATCGGCAAAGTGGCACCGCACCGAAAGCGACTCGAAAAGCGGGCGGGCGAGGAGGGGGGAAAAGCGCGCAATTTGGGGTTGCAACGATCGATCGTCGTTGCGCAACATTGTTACGTCCCCGCATCGACCTCGGGGGTGATGGTCGGCGCCCTCGACGGGCTCGATGGGCCTGCCGTGTGGCGCGCACGCGCGAGCGCCTCCGTGAAGTCGATCGTCTGGGTCACGTCCACCCGCCGACAGATCCCTGCAAAGCTGGCGAACGCATCGTTGCTACGACCCGTGTTGGCGCGGTCTACGCTAAAGGCGGGCTCGTCATTGGTGATGGACCGCCAGAATGCGTCGAACACACCGCGGTCGCTGTTGAAGAATTCCGTGCGATCGTTGCTGACGCTGTAGAGATAGGCGAGCGCCAGACGGACACCCGGCAAGGGCGGGCGCAGCGGGGCCTTCATGCAGGCATGCGCCGCGGCGTCCAGCACGCATAGAGCCCGGAACACCAGCACGTCCGGGGGCAGCCGCGACGTCACCTGACGGCGTGCCCCTGGTCGAGCGCATCGACCGCCGCGGTGGCCAGCTCGATATAGGTCTGCCGCCAGTACGGGAACGCCTCCGGCCAGGGCCGATCGTCGAGGGTGCCGTGCCGCCGGCTCTCCCACATGGCGCCCGCGACCCGATCGATGACGGCATCGCGATCGTTCGCGGTGCACAGATGGCACCGGCTGCCCATCAATAGCTCAGCCAATCCATCTCGGCATCGTCGAGCGCGGCGAACGCATCACCGTCCGCTCCCATGTCGCGCAGGCGCTTGCGCACAGTCTCGACGTCGCCAGCGCGCGGGAAGGCGCGATCCGCGCGTGCTGCCTCGGCGATGCCGTCGACCCAATCCCCCCGATCGCGCTGCATCATCAGCCATGCGCCGAACGCCGGCCGCTCTTCCCCATGCCTGTCCATCATCGTGCGACTCCTGCTGCTCGATGGATCGGCTCGGTTCTCCGGCGTTTCGGGTTGATACGCGTCAGAAGAGACCGGCCTTGAGATCTGCGATCAGGGTTGATGGGTCGAAGCCGGAGCCGACGAAGTAGTGGTCGCCCTCCACGTCATCAGCCCCGGCGTCGTCGTCCAGGACGTCGTGCAGGAACCCGGCGCCGGTCTCCATGAAGTGCATGTCGAGCTTCCACTTCGGGATCAGCGTGCTGTAGCGCAGGATCGCCTTCGCCCGCAGCGTCTGGAAGTCCATGCCGTTCGCGGCGCGGTTGATATCGCCGATCGACCGGTTCATCCGCTCGACGGTCCCACTGGTCCAGCGGTGGTCGAAGTAGCTGAAGATGAACTTCCGCTCGCGCTGGACCATCTTCATCAGCGGCATCCATTCCTGCATCTGGTCCTTGGACCGGACGAACTGGACCCACTGCTTGTAGGCGCTCTCCGCATCCTCACGGGTCGGCGCGTCATACCAGTAGTAGAACGATTCCTTGATCGCGTAGGCGTCGGCCAGCCGGCGGCTGTGCGACAGCACTTCCTCGATCCGGTCCTTCTGGCGGTCGGTCACGCTCTCGTAGTGGCGGTCGAGCAGCCGGATCATGCCCGGCATCTTCTTGCGGATTTCGACCGGCAGCTTCGGCGTCTCGGACAGTCGGACCTTGAGGAACCAGTGGTTCGCCTTGGTGAGCACGTGGAACTTGTCGACGACGATCGTCGCCTTCGGGAACAGGTCCTTCGCGATGCCCTTGTAGCCGCCGGCCATGTCTTGGCACCACACCTCAACGTTGTCCCAATTGTCCATGCGGTCCAATCCGCGGCGGATTTCCGACCCGTTGTTGCCAGGCAGGACGTCGAGCAGCTTCGCGTTCTCGACATCGACGATGACGCCGCGCAGATTACCGAGCAGCATGTTCTCGTCGACCCCGAAGACGCGCGGCGCCTCGTATCGATAGTTCAGCAGGACGTCGTTCGCGTGCGCCCTGAAGACGCGACGAGCGAGCTTCTCCTCCACGCCGAGCACATGGACCGTGTCGGCGAAGGTCCGCTTGATCGTTGCCAGCTCGATCGCTTCGCGGAGCCGCGACGTCATCATGTGATTGTCGTCAACGTGCGGGACACGCTGATAGAGCGTCGTGTCGCAGCTCTGGCAGCGATAGCGCTGGCGGCTCACCTGCAACCACGTCGGCGCGGCCTCGATCTTGAGATCGCGATACCGGACGATCTTGTTGCCGTTTTTCACCAGCTTGCGAGCCAGGCAGCACAGGTCGACGTCGAACTTGTTCGGGGCGCAGTCGACCTGCACCTCGATAACCTCGCCGTGGTCACCGTGGATGAGGCGTGGATCGCTCACATCGAAGTCGGGAAGACGTAGCCAGTTCAAGCCTTTTCCTCCCGGCGCTCCACCTCTGCCAACACTGTTTCGCGAAGGAATGTTGATTGCGGCTCCCCTGGTCGCAGCACGGCGTTCAGCCGCTCCAGACCTCCCTCAGGCAGGCGCACGGTCAACTTGCCGCCGCCCTCCGCATTGATTCGCTTCCGCCCCACAGGTCGCTTGATAGATGCCGTCATAATTTCAGTCGAGCCTCCATTTTGTTGCCGTCACCTATTGACGGATAGTTGCCGTCATGTAAATAGATGACGGCAACTATGGAGGTAAGGCAATGCCGTTCGACGCCACTGATCTAGAGATCGCCCGCCGCGAGCACGCAGCTGAGATGGGCGAGGTCAGCGCATCCGATCGTGCATGGTATGCCTGGTGCCGGAGGGCTGAGCAGTGTCTCGCGGCGCTCGGCTGGGACGAGAAGTTCACCGGAGGCCCTAAAGCCGGTCAATCTTGCGGCCTTGACGGCGCAGATGCCGAGACCGGCTACTCGCTCGACAGCGCATATGACGCATGGGAAGCGGGCAAACCAGTTGCGGCCTACATGGGCCAAGTGAAACGCGCGCGACAGGGCCTCGGACTGTAATGGCCCGCGCAGTTACGATCTACGCGCTGCTCGCCGAAGAGGAGGCCGATCCCTCCTTTTATCCTACCGCGAAACTTGCGCGGCAGGCATTTGACTGGCTTGTCGAAGAGGGCGGCGAGCCGACCATCCGCCGCATCAAGGTGCCGCTGACTAGACAGGGTTTGTGCGATGCTCTGAATGATTGGCCGTCGCTATAGGTGACATCGACGCCTGTGTTCACCTTCAGCGCCGATGCCGGGGTCGAGGCTAATGGACCGGGGACGCCCCATCAACCCGAAACGCCGTAGCCTGTGCTAGACCCCCGGCCCGGTCCATCAACCCAATATGCCGGATGACCATCGGCTCATATCATGTTCCGCTTATGTTCCGCTAGGTGCCGGCGCCGGGGAACACGATCGATCCCCGGCGCCGCTGCGATCAGGCGTTGGCCGCCGCACCTTCGGTGAGCGGGAAATTCGAGATCAGCAGCTCGGCCGCGCGCGTCGAAGTCTTCGCTCCCACCGTGTAGGTCGTCTCCACCGCGCGCATGGTGAAGGCGGCGAATGTCGATCGCACGCCGGGGGCATCGTTAAGCGACATCAGGAAGCGGCCCTTCATACTCGATAGCACGAAGGCGAGCCGTTCGAAGTCGGCCCGGCCGAACACGTCCTGCCCGTAATCCGTCTCGCACCCCCAATATGGCGGGTCGAGATAGAACAGCATGCCCGCCCGGTCATAGCGGGTGACGAACGCCCCAAAGTCGAGCTGCTCGATCACGACACCCGCCAGCCGGTCGTGGATATCGGCGAGCATCGGCTCCAGCTTTGTGACGTTGAACCGGGATGACACGGTGGTGCTGACGCCAAAATTGCGTCCCGCCACCTTACCGCCGAACGCCAGCCGCTGGAGGTAGAGGAACCGCGCCGCGCGCTCCAGGTCGGTCAGCGTCTCGGGCGGCGTCGCCTTCAGCCGGTCGAACTCGGCCCGGCTGGCGACCCGGAACCGCAGCATGTCGATCAGGTACGGATAGTGCCGCTGAAGCACGCGGAAGAAGGTCGCTACGTCGCCCGACACGTCGTTGATGACCTCGACGCGCGGCCGGGATCGTCGGCGCAGGAACACCCCGCCCATCCCGACGAAGGGTTCCGCATAGCCGTCGTGCGGCACGCGATCGATGATGGCGGTCAGGCGGGACGCGAGATTGCGCTTCCCGCCGATATAGCCGGCCGCGGGCGCGACCGGTCGAACGATGGTGGTGGACATGTTGGAAAAGCTCGCCTTGTAGAACTCCCGCCCGGCGCGAGCCGGGTGCGGGATGGCCGGTTGGCCGATCGTGTCGTGGCGAGCTGTCGTCTCGTCGGTTCGCCGGGCTGCAACCCGGTGTCCCCCGCCCGGCTGACGCCGGACGCAGAATCAGGTGGCGGCGGGCTGCGCGCGCGGCTTGAACCGCACGGCTTCCACGCCGAGCCAATCGTTGATGTCGAGCAGCCGCGCCTGGAGCGGCGCGATCTCCAGCTCGAAGAACATCGCCGTGGCCTGGAGTGGGTTGCCGAGCGCGCTACCCTGCGCCGGCACGATCCCGATGAGCTGGGGCGGCACGCGGTGCGCCGCCAGCACGTCGTCGCGCGTCGCGTTCTTGATGCCGAGGAACTCATCCTTGGCGCCCACCTCGGCGATCGGCAGGATCTTCAGCGACCCGTCTTTGCCGCCCGGCGCGTGGACGAACAGGTTGCGGAAATTGCCCGGCCCCTTCGACTTGCGCAGCGCATCCTTGATCGCGTCGGTGTCGTTCGCGTCGATGTCGCCGGTGGCATAGAGGATATAGCCGGCATGGCTGCCGTTCAGATAATAGCGACGCCGGAACAGCGTGGCCGCTTCATTGAGCAGCGCGGATTGCAGCGCGCTCAAATATTCGGGGACGCCGTAGATCTCCTGGTTCACGTCGGGCTGCATCACCTGAACGATGCTGCCCGGCTCGAACTCGGTTTCCGGCACGTTGTAGGGCGCCCAGAAGAACGTGCCCGGCACGACGCCGCGCCGGGTGAACTTGGCTGGCGCGTGCATCATGCGCAGCGGCCCACCCACGAGGTTGCGCACGCACTGGAGATAGCCGTTGCCGAACACGAGATAGTCCTGGACGAGCTTTTCGAACTCGCCGCGGCCGAGCAGCGGCGTCGGGTCGAACGACCCCACCAGCAGGTTGCGCTTCAGCATGATCGCCGAGCTGTGATGCGGCGAGACGCGGAACGCGCGCGCGAGCCCGTCCATCGGCAGCGGCGGAACGTACCACCGTCCGTTTGTCCAGCATTCGACCATATCCACGAGCATGTGCTGATCGAGCACCGGCTCCGGATCGCCGAAGGTGAACGCTTCCACGCCGCCCTCGCGCGCGACATGCGCGACGATCGCGCCCGGCTTGGCGGCGCCGCTCTCCGCACGCGTCATCGCGCGCGCCCTGCCCGGTCGCTTGCTCATTCGAAGATCTCCATGCGCGTTTTGCCGCGGGCCTGCCCGTCGAGCGGTTCGTTGATGAGGATGTGCATGGCCGCCCAAGCGAGATCGGCATGGCCGACATCCTCGCTGCGGCCCGCCTTGAACGTGATGGCGCGGCCCGATCCGGTCAGCGCCTTCTTGATCGACAGGAACGCCGATTGCAGGTCGATCCAGCCGGCGTCGAATTCGATGCGCTGCCGTGCGAAGCTGTGCTGCGCCTTCATCACCATGGCCGTTTTCGCCTCGAGCGAATATTCGATCTTGGTGAGCCCGCGCACCTTGCCGATCAGGAGCTGGTGGACCGCGGCCCCCACGCCGTTGGCGTCGATGCCGAGATAGGTGCAATTATAGAGGCGCAACCGGGCAAGGATGAACTCGGCCTGCGACTGAAAGTCGCCGCGGAGCTGGTGGCGCTCGATAAGCTGGAACTTGCCGCCAGGGCCCGAAGGCGGCACGCCGATCACCAGCGAGGCGTTGTCGCCATCCTCGCCCCCGGTCGGATCATACCCCGCCCAGACGTCACGGTCGCCGGCCGGCCGGCTGCTGAGCGGGTTGAACCACGGCCAGTCGATCATGGTATCGACCGTGCAGCGCTGGATCTCGTTGAACTTGAAGGCCGAGAGGCTGTCGTCAACGAACTGGCACATCAGCAGGTTAGCGAACTCGTCGGGCGCATATTCCACGCGCAGCTCGTCGACGTCGAACAGATCGCAGCCGCGCGCGGCGGCATCCTCGATCGTGACGATCTGGCGCCACACCTTGTCCTCGCACAGCACGCCGGCCTGGAGCCGGGCGTGGCTCGTGTCGATGTCGATCCGGTCGGCCTTCTTGACGCGCCGGTTGCGGCGGTCGCCCGTCCAATAAGGGTGCGCCTGGTGCGCGACGCTCGACGGCGTCGAGAAATAGGTGCGGCGCCAGCGCTTGTGCATCGCCATGGCGCTGGCGACCTTGTTCAGCTCTTCGAAGCCGTAGGTCCAGAAGAACTCGTCGAAGTAGAAATTGCCGTGATAGCCCTGCGCAGTGCGCGCGTTGGTGCCGAGGAAGATCAGCTCGGCCGCTGGCTCGCCCTCGGGGATCGTCTCCGCGGTGAGGACGATCGGGTCACCCTGCAGCTTCACGCCGACGCGCGCCGCGAACTGGATGATGTAGCCGCGGAAGATATGCGCCTGCGCCTTCGACGCCGACAGGAATATCTGGTTGCCACCCCCGCGCAGCGCGTCGAGCAGCGCCTCGCGGGCGAAATACCATGTCGCGCCGATCTGACGCGACTTCAGGATCATGCGGGTGCGCTGATCCTTGGCGGCCCACCAATCCTCCTGATAGCCGAACAGCTCGGCCTCGAAGATGCGCTCCAGCTCCTCGACCTGCTCGGTCGTGAAATGGTTCTTCGGCGCCTTGTCCTTCTTCGGCCCCGCGTTGCGGTTGCCGACCTTGTCGTTCAGGTCGCCGGCGTGGCCGCCCGGCGCCTCATAGCGGCGCACCTTCGCGGTCGAGACGACCTGCCGCATGAGCAGGTCTATCTCCTTGTAATCGCCCCCGGTCTTCTGATCCTTGGCGATCAGCGTGTTGAGGCGGCACTCCAGCGCGTCCTCGATCTTGGTGAGCGAGGGTGCCTTGTCCCACTCATCGCGGGCCTTCCACGATTTCACGGTTTCGGCGTTGATGCCCAGCTCGCCGGCAATCTGGGTGCACCCCCAGCCCCGCCAATAGAGGCTGCGCGCCTGCCGCCGCGCGTCCACCGGGATCGGTAGCGCGGTGGCGGGCAACGGCATGCCGGTATCGGGCGGGAGCTTGTCCATGGAGGCGCGAGCCTAGCCACGGCCACCCCCGCGATCGCAGCGCCCGGCCTTGTAGAAAGGCTTTCTACAAGGTGGCGAGCTTGAGCCCGGCGCCACGATCAGTGCCTGTTGCGACGGTCAGCGCGGCCCCT
>NZ_JALNUO010000036.1:0-2500 GCF_026540835.1 Sphingomonas sp. GC_Shp_6
TGGTTGCGGGGACAGGATTTGAACCTGTGACCTTCAGGTTATGAGCCTGACGAGCTACCGGGCTGCTCCACCCCGCGGTGGCGTGCTTGTGTGCACGCGGGAGGTATTTGCATTGGGAATGGGTTCTTGTTTCACGCGCGCACGGGCTTCAATGCCTGGCGACGACCTACTCTTCCATCGCTTGAGCGATAGTACCATTGGCGCAGTCGGGTTTCACGGCCGAGTTCGAGATGGGATCGGGTGGTTCACCGACGCTATAGCCACCAGGCAATGGAGCCGGTGCGCGTGTGAGGGTTTGAAAATCGATGCCGTGCACATGAAGACGTAATTATAAAATCTGGCGTCGAGCTGTATCATCCGCTCCGCATCGTGACGCTGGTTTTACCCAGAGTTGTCATTGATGGTGCGAACTCATCAAGCGCGAATAGAGCAATTAGTATCGGTTAGCTCCATGCGTTACCGCACTTCCACATCCGATCTATCAACGTGGTGGTCTTCCACGGCTCTGTGAAATCTTATCTCGAGGGAGGCTTCCCGCTTAGATGCTTTCAGCGGTTATCCCGTCCATACATAGCTACCCTGCTGCGCCGTTGGCACGACGACAGGTACACCAGAGGTATGTTCAACCCGGTCCTCTCGTACTAGGGTCAACTCCTCTCAAATTTCGACGCCCACGGCAGATAGGGACCAAACTGTCTCGCGACGTTCTGAACCCAACTCACGTACCACTTTAATTGGCGAACAGCCAAACCCTTGGGACCTGCTCCAGCCCCAGGATGTGATGAGTCGACATCGAGGTGCCAAACAACCCCGTCGATATGAGCTCTTGGGGGTTATCAGCCTGTTATCCCCGGCGTACCTTTTATCCGTTGAGCGATGGCCCTTCCACGAGGGACCACCGGATCACTATGACCGACTTTCGTCTCTGCTCGACTTGTCAGTCTCGCAGTCAGGCGGGCTTATGCCATTGCACTCTAACAGACGGTTTCCAACCGTCCTGAGCCCACCATTGCGCGCCTCCGTTACTCTTTAGGAGGCGACCGCCCCAGTCAAACTACCCGCCACAGAGGGTCCCAACACCGGCTAACGGTGCGTGGTTAGACATCAGAAAACAACAGGGTGGTATTTCACCTATGGCTCCACATCAGCTGGCGCCGATGCTTCAAAGCCTCCCACCTATGCTACACAGTTCTTTCCTAATGCCACTCTGAAGCTGCAGTAAAGGTGCACGGGGTCTTTCCGTCTAACCGCGGGTACTCCGCATCTTCACGGAGAATTCAATTTCGCTGAGCATGTCCTGGAGACAGTGGGGAAGTCGTTACGCCATTCGTGCAGGTCGGAACTTACCCGACAAGGAATTTCGCTACCTTAGGACCGTTATAGTTACGGCCGCCGTTTACCTGGGCTTCATTTCAGAGCTTGCACCCCTCCACTTAACCTTCAGGCACCGGGCAGGCGTCAGGCCCTATACGTCGTCTTGAAGCCGACTTAGCAGAGCCCTGTGTTTTTGCTAAACAGTCGCTACCCCCTGGCCTGTGCCCCCCATAAAAGCTTGCGCTCCTATGGGGCCTCCTTCTTCCGAAGGTACGGAGGCAATTTGCCGAGTTCCTTCAGGACACTTCTCTCAAGCGCCTTGGTATACTCTACCTGACCACCTGTGTCGGTTTCGGGTACGGTCTATACGGTGGGGCTATTTCCTGGAACCATTTCGAAGCCCAGCCAATCCGATAAGGCTGAACAACACACATGATCCGTCACACACCACCAGGCCCACGAATATTAACGTGGTTCCCATCGACTACCCCCTTCGGGCTCGTCTTAGGGGCCGGCTCACCCTGCGCGGATTAGCCTTGCGCAGGAACCCTTGGTCTTTCGGCGAGAGGGCATCTCACCCTCTTTATCGCTACTCATGTCTGCATTCGCACTTCCGATACCTCCACGACCCATTACCAGATCGCTTCACAGGCTTACGGAACGCTCCGCTACCGCGTACCACCTAAAGTGGCACACCCTAAGCTTCGGTGCACGTCTTGAGCCCCGTTACATCTTCGCCGCAGAAACCCTTGATTAGACCAGTGAGCTGTTACGCTTTCTTTAAAGGATGGCTGCTTCTAAGCCAACCTCCTGGTTGTTTTGGGATTTCCACATGCTTTCCCACTTAGACGTGACTTGGGGACCTTAGCTGTAGGTCAGGGCTGTTTCCCTTTTGACGACGGACCTTAGCACCCGCCGTCTGTCTCCTGGATATCACTCCTAGGTATTCGGAGTTTGGTTAGAGTTGGTAGATCTCGCGACCCCCGCATCCATCCAGTGCTCTACCCCCTAGGGTGTTCGTCCAAGGCACTACCTCAATAGTTTTCGCGGAGAACCAGCTATTTCCCGGCTTGATTGGCCTTTCACCCCTAAACACAACTCATCCGGTAACTTTTCAACGTTAATCGGTTCGGACCTCCAGTGCGTGTTACCGCACCTTCATCCTGGTCATGCCTAGATCGCCGGG
>NZ_JALNUO010000037.1:0-3549 GCF_026540835.1 Sphingomonas sp. GC_Shp_6
TGGCGGTGGCACCTGGACGAGATGTACGTGAAGCTGAACGGCGAGATGGTGTACCTCTGGCGAGCGGTCGATCACGAGGGCGAGATCCTCGAGAGCTACGTCACGAAGACGAGGGACAAGGACGCAGCGCTGACCTTCATGAAGAAGGCGCTGAAGCGTCACGGCAGCCCTGACAAGGTCACCACCGATGGGCTTCGCTCCTATGGTGCGGCGATGAAGGAGCTTGGCAACGCCGACAAGCAGGAGGTGGGTCGCTGGGCCAACAACCGGGTGGAGAACAGCCACCTGCCGTTCCGACGACGGGAGCGGGCGATGGTGCGCTTCAGGCGGATGAAGACGCTACAGAAGTTCGCCTCGGTCCACGCCAACGTCCACAACCACTTCAGCCTCGAACGCCACCTCGTCGCCCGCCAGACCTACAAGGAACGACGCTCCGCCGCGCTGGCGGAGTGGCAGGTTCTCGTGAGCTAGGCAGATGCGTACAAAGCGCGACGTGCATCGTGTGGAGACGGGTTCGCGTTAGACTGACAGCACCGCCAGTGCCCCTTAATAAGTCCCTGAACTTACTGCGCTCTTTGGCGTGATGCTCGTGATTCTCCCTCAATATCTCCCTCAGGACAGATCGACTGGTGGCGACCATCGGCGAACACAGCGGGACGATTGAGGTCTGAGCTAGACATAGCCAGCGCGTGACTCGTTTGAAACGAAACGAGGCCCGTCGCCCCGGTTACCAGGGAGAGCCGTCCGCATACATGGTGGAAAGCGGTCCGGCCGCTTTAGGATGCTGCCGCGGCCAAAACTCGCGCACAAAAGGCCTGAGAACAGGAAGGGAGGCCTGAACCAACGTTTGCTTTCGGACTGCGTCGAACCTGCATGAGCGGCCGACTTGGGTCACCTCGACCAGGTCACCTCTTCATGTAGGCAAAATCATTCATGGTCGCACGGATCGATCGTGTTCTGCTTCCAACGTCGGGAAAAAGCTGCATGCGGATGATTACTGCTCCTCCAGGCTGAAAGTTTTCCCGTGCCCACACGTCGAATAGGTTGGCAGGGCGATATAGTCGCAGCAGAAATCGTGATTGCCGTTCCGCGCTCCCTTGGCCATCGGACGCGACCCTTCTTAACCGATAGCGCAGGTATGAGCCTCCGAATTTCGAGCGTGCAGGCCAGCATGGATAGACCGCGCCTGCCATCGGCGACAGCGTCATCTAACGGACATCATCCATCGGGCAGGACCAGCGCCTCGACGTCATGTCCTATGACCGCAGCCAGCGCGCGGACGACCAGCTGATGATCGTCACGTTGTGGTAGCCCCGAGACAACCGCTGCACCGATCACCCCCGCACCGGCAAGGGTGAGGGGAAAACCACCGCCATGTTCGGCAAAATCGGTCAGCGGTAAGCCATAGCGGTTCGCCAGAGTGTCATTCTTCGCAGCCAGCTCGCGACCCACGCGATAGCTCGATCGATGATATCGCTCGACGACATTGCGCTTGCGACGCGCCCACTCGATGTTGTCGGGCGTCGACCGCGGCAATGCGCTGAAGAACAGCTGGCGGTGGAACAGCCCGATGTCGATGACGATTGGAAGGGCGTCGGTATTTGCCCACTCGCGAAGCAACGAGCCAAGCCGCCAGGCTATGTCCTCGTCGAAACGGTCGAGAACCAGCGTCTCCTCCTGACGCGCGATCGCTTCGAGGAGCGCACTCAACGCCATTGCACCCGCTCCTCAGAACATAGCGGCAGCTCTATCGCCTTTCCATCGTCTGACGACCGTTTTGCCGCATCCAGCACCGCCATTACCGCCAACGCTTCCAGCATCGATACCGGGGGAGGCCCGGAGCCCGCGAGCGCGGCGGCCATCGCGACATAGAATTGCCGCTGATCACCCCGCAGCGACGGCTGTTCGCGCGAGGCACCGACGCCGTCGTGGACGACGAGGGGATCAGGATCCTCGCCCCAGCCGACCGTGCCTGGCGTCATGCCGGCAAGGAGCTGCGACTCCTGCGGGTCGGCTGCGTGTTTGACGAGGGTGCCACGCGTGCCTTGCACGACAAAGCGGTGAGTGCCGCCTGCGACTAGCATGCTGGCGTGGAGGATCACGCGGCGTCTCCCGTAGGAGAGGATCACATGCGCCCAGTCGTCGATCTGAGCGCCCGAACGCTGGGCTGCCAGGGAGGCAAGGACCCGATCGGGCAGGCCGAAGAGCTGTAGCGCCTGATCGATCAGGTGTGGGCCTAGATCGAACCAGATGCCAGCACCCGGGCCGGCACGTTCGCGCCATCGATCGCGTACGTCAGGTCGAAAGCGATCGATGTGGGATTCGAAATGTACGACGTCACCGATCGTGCCGGCTTCGACGGCAGCGCTAACGGTCAGGTAATCGCTGTCCCAGCGCCGGTTGTGGAAGACGCAGAGGAGCCGATTGGCATCCACCGCCAACTGCGTCACCGCGCGTGCTTCAGTAAGGTCGAGCGCAAAGGGTTTGTCGAGAACGACATGCTTTCCTGCCGCCAGCGCCGCCTTGGCCAGAGGCGCGTGCGTCTCGTTGGGGGTGGCGATTACCACCAGTTCTATCGCCGGGTCGGCGAGCATGGCTTTCGTTTCTGGATAGATTGTCACGTCGGGCAGATCGGCATGCACCTTCGACGCGTCGCCGGACACGACCGCGCACAGGTCGAGACCCTCCACGGCACCGATCAGCGGCGCATGGAACGTCTTTCCAACGAAGCCATAGCCGATCAAACCGACGCCGATCGGATGGTTGGATTGCACCACGCATTTTCTCCTGAAAATTGTTACTGTGTCGTTCGGCTAGATGGTCCGATCGCGTCCCGCGAGCGTCGCAAACACGATCACACGTGCAAATGCCGATGGGCAGCATCAGCGTGCGGCTCAGCCGCCGGCCATCGTGCAGGACACCAACCAGCAGCGCCCCGGTGGCGGCGCCGACATAGCCGACGAACTGCGCCTTGCCCGACAGCGCGCCCGCCGGGTGGTGATTGCTAGCTCCTCCGTTGCCAGCATGAACAAATGTCAGAAGTTGGGGAGCCGAAAACAGGCTGCGAATGGCCGGAACTGGGTCGTTGTTGCCACGAGCAGCTTACCGACCAGCGCTAACGGGCGGAGCTTGCTCCTGTGCAGTTCTTTCAGCTTCACATTCGTCGCCCGCTCCCGTGTCGCCACGCGACTTCCTGAGCTTTGGCGGACGGCATTGCTTCAAACCCTCACGTAGGTTTATCCAGTGCTGATGATTGTCCTATTTAAACGGTTGTACAATACGGGCGAGAGCCGTCGGTTGGTGACAAATCCGTTGTGGGAGAGCGTCACCCGCGCTGTAGGGGGCCTTGTCGGCAACGATCATATCGAAGCACGATAGTGCGGATCACTCCGTACCACGGTCTGGCTTCGCGCAAGACCGAACGGTTCTGTCAGACCAACGTGGCATGCAGGGCAGGAGGCTGATAACGGCCGCTGATGCCCCGCCGTTCACGTGCCCTGCCGCCATCGCCGTTTCGCCGCTTCAACTCGTCGCCTGAGGTGATCCGCT
>NZ_JALNUO010000038.1:0-3363 GCF_026540835.1 Sphingomonas sp. GC_Shp_6
ACATAACTCTACCTCCGCTAGGGTGATCCTGTTAAAGCATTGTAAGCTTATAAGAGGATATTACGCGGAGTCTTGAACCCGAAATACTTTTGACGTAATCTCAATATACCTCATATGCCGGTGTTCTAAGCCCTTGAAAGACGAAGAGGGAGGCCAGTCCCGGTGATCCCTATTGTGCTCAATAGGAAGCTGTTATCAGCCCTGTAGTGTATGAGTTTTCCCGTTGAGCTATTCCTACTCGCAGGGGGGTCGGAGTCTGCCCGAAGGCTTATAGTTCCCCAAGGATTACAACCTGTCATCGCTACAGGCATACGATGTACGACGGCATCATAGCAGGTCTGCCGCCATCACCCTGTCGGGCTTGGCAAGCTAGGCGTCTGTCTATGAAGCTGGCGCGGTCGGTTTAGCTCGACCGGAAGCATTTGGCTTGAACGAGTTTAGAGACGTGCCAGCCAAGGTAAGCTTCGTCTGTATTCAAGCATTGTATCAGATCGATCGCTCGTTGGCAAGATCGGGTGCAGCAAGCGTGAGGGCCAGAAAACCTTGAGCGATTTGTGTTCCAGCAGCCCTATAGACGGCAAATCATTATACTATCCTAGCACTATGACCGCTATTTTTGTAAATTTACGTTTATACCTTAACTTAGATAAACATCTATTAAGTTTAGAAGAGCATAAGAAAGATATGTTTCATTAAACAACTCTAAACCCCATGGGCCAAAAGACTTATTCAATATCTAACAGCGGGTATGTAGCGTCATATAGTACGTTGACTGTCGTGCCATCGAAGGCCCAGTGTTTACCGGGCTGCACCGCGTAGTCAGCGTTGGAAACTATTTGCTGCGCGCGGGTGAGAGATACAACCTCGCCGCGTAAGCTAACTTTCTTCGACTCTACGACCACGACGGCTTCACCTGTTGCAACGTGAATGAGGGTCGAGCCGATGGGTATGCCCATTTCTTCGAAGTTTAATGGCGGTCGTCGTTTGCGTTCATAGCTTCGCACCGCAGCCATCGTTCCCGGCTGCTCCTGCTCGATGACGCGTTCTGACGCACGTTCAGACTGGGGTGTAAGGTCGTCACCGGGAAAAGCGTTGATGATTGCCAAAGCCCGATACGGTTCGATGCCGAAGAATTCTCTCGACGGGTTAACGCGGTCGGGCCCGAAGGCGACATGCAGCGCGCGTTCAACTGCCGCTGCATCATGTACGGTACGTGCTACAGCAACCTTGAAAGGTAGGGGGACACCGGTCGCCCTGCTAAGCTCCGCTACCCGTCGTTCAACACCCTCCCCGGAAGTACGCCCTATCTTAATCATGTTGGGCATGGCGTCGTTAGTGAGCACGTACACGATCCCGCCGTTGTCCGTTAAACTTGGCACGCGCACACCCTTCATCCCGTCGCCGCTAGGCGTAACGCTAACGACGGCGAGGTCAACGGCTAGTAAGGTGCGGAAGTAGACTCATCATTGTATTATGACCTTGCCCACTTTGACGTTTTTGGCGTTTGCCTACTATAACACCGTTCAAGGGGAGCGCTGATGGTCAAGTTTTTCGGTGTCATCGTGGCGGTATGCGCGATCTGGTATCCGACGTTGGCAAGCGCTTCGTGCCCCACTCCCGAGGATGGCACAGGCAAAGCGCGCGTTCTTAGCCCGACCGTGAACGAGGACATCGATTTAACGCTTTCCATGAGCATGATGCCGAAGCTAATGCACTTGGACTATAAGGGCGTCAGTTCATCCACACTTCCTTGCACGCTAAGCAAGTTCAAGGCAGGTGAACAAGACTATACTTTACAGGCCACCGAAAGTGAACGCGGTACTGGTCGTCGCGCCATGTCCGACGCAAAGGGCAAGCCAATTGCGGAGATCGTACCTGTAACCAATATCATTGCAGCTATGGAGGCTTCCAAGCAGGGTAAAAGCGCAGGTGTGTCAGGTTACATGCTAATCACTCTTGATAAGCATACAATCACAGGGTGGCGTTTCTATACAGGTTTGCCGAACCAGGAAGTTCTTGTTGCAGATATAACCGCCGCGCTAACCTCCGGTCTTCCTCGTCTATTTGCAATCGACAACGCCACCGGGAAAAGCTCTATTTTTGTTCATCCATGATCGGTGAACGTCGAATATAGGTATTGTGGTTCTTCATAATGCCTTTGAAGCCGATTTAAGGCATCCTACAGCGCTGATTACTCTGCGAGCGCTCCTACCTACCTTTGCAGGGCAATGGCGCTGTAGGGGGCTAAAAACCCCTTAGCTACATTATCGCAGTGATCGATAAAGAACGTGCTTTGCGAAGCTTGCAGATCGGTCCCGGCTAACCCCCTCAATAATGGCCATTGCGGACGGGGGCCAAGATGCGCTGGCCGTGCGCAGTTACCGCCGCTTCCAGCAAACGGTCTGCCGTTTCGATCGCGGCGTTCGGAGTCATCGCCAATGCGGTGCATCCCGGTCCGTCAACATGAACCTCGCCATGGTGGGCAACGACCGTCGAGGGTGCGTCGTGAGCTACCTTGGACATGCGCGAACTCCAATACGAGGGATCGGTAAGCGCATAGCCGGATCGTTGGATCCATTAAGGCGTGGAGGGCGGCGGGCGTCGATGCCGATGGTTTTATACCCATGGCAGCTAACGCCCACGAGCGGACCTAATCGCCGCTCATCTTTAGCCCGGAATCGGGGTGCGCATTCACCCAGTGAACAACGCAGGTGGCAGCACGACTGCCCACACGAGACAAGTTGAAATGGCGACCGACTGTGATGTTCTCTTGGACAGTGGCACCGGGGAAACGCTGATACGCGGTATACCCGCAAGCCTTCGCAGCAGCCTCGAAGGCAGGATAACTCGCCTCATTGCCCTCCACGATGAGCGAGAAGGATGAGCGCTGAAAGCTGCCCGTCGCGCACGACGTAAGCGCCACGGCCAGAACGGCCCAGATTATTGGCGGCATCCGCCCAATGCTCTCGATCATCGTCGTTGCGGCGTATCAAATGGTGCTGGGCGACGCGAGCACCAACGGCAGCTTTCCACCCACGTCGCGACATTCGCGACCGGCAAAGCGGAAGCCGATAGCCGCCGGTCCGCAAACGCCCAGAAACGGACGTTCGTGGCAATTCAAGCGCTTCTTGATTGCGGACGTTCTCCAAAAGCGGCAGCCTCGTTGTGTGACTTGGAAACGACTTGCTCTCGCCTTGCTGCTGGGGACAATCGCTCTCCCACTTGGCTTCGTTGCCAGTGAGGCGGCGTTGACCCGGTGGTACCTTCAAACCGAAACCCATGGTGATGGACAAGTTGGCCTATCCATCTTCTTTGGAAGCCTGTTTAATGCTCTGATCTGCGGGGCAGTGGTGTTCGTAGCCG
>NZ_JALNUO010000039.1:0-2924 GCF_026540835.1 Sphingomonas sp. GC_Shp_6
AGGCAAGCTGAACAAACGTCCGAAGCTGGAAAGCGACCATGGCCCGCTGAATGGCCGCAAATGGGTCGTCGCCGACGTGAACAGAAGGGCAGCTGAGCCATCAGGCTACCGTTAGGCATGCGTTCAGCGCTGGCCTGTAAGTCGTTGGAGCGAATTTGGGGATACCGCGCCCCCGCGGTCAATGCTGGAGGTGAGCTATGTTTCCGGTTTAAGGTTGCGCCGGAGAGGTCTGGCTTGGGGCCCCGCCGCTCAAATTCAATCCAGCTCGTTTACTTCGGATTGAAATATCGACGCCTACCACAGGGCTAGACCTGCGCCTGCAGGGTTCGGTCGGTACCGGCAGGGGGTAAACGGGATGGCAGCTTATCACGGGTCGCCAGCTCCAACCGTGCTGGAACAACAGGGTAGACTAGTTCGACGTTTTGGGAGGCATGGCTTGGCGCAAGCGAAAGGCTCGTCTTTTTATGGCGGGCTCGCGTGGTTCATCATCAGCATCGTGACGTTGAGCTATCTTGCCAGCCTGAGCGATCAGTGGCTGGAACTGGCGCAGACGAGATCAGGTTCTTCTGCGCTTTATTTTCGACCGGGCAGTCCTGATACGATCACGTTCTGGATACCAACGATCTTGGCTATGATCGTGCTCAACCTCAGAATGGAAGCGGTCACTAAGCTGGCGGTACTGATCCTGCTGTTCGCCGCAATGATTGGCTCATCAGCGATGGCGATGACCGGCTACGACGTGGTGACGGGTGATCGCGTGCTAATCCACTCACCGGTGCCTTGGCATCGCGATGTTCGTTTCTTCCTTGCTGATGCGCGGGTGACGGCAAAGGGATGTCACTACTGGCATACTAGAAGCGGCACGCACCGTCGCATTATCTTCCAGGTACAAGGTGGTCCGGGCGGTGAGCAGACGGTAGATTTGGGCGACGCCGTCGAGGGCAACCTCGGTAATTGGCTAGCTGTGATGCGAGGCTACGATGATGGATCACTGCCACTGGCAGCGGCGGCGGGCACCAACACGCCCCACGATCCTGACTGCTTGCGATTCTGGTCCACCGACCTTGATCAACAGCAGCAAGCGGAACTGTCCCGCCTGTTGAGCTAGGTGGCATGCCGTTGGCGGGTAGCGATGGGACTCTCGCATGCCGCGATAACGCGCGGGCAGTCAAAGGGAAGTTCGCTTCGTCATCCGCTATGAAACTCCAGGTGTTCAATCGGCAGTTCCGTCCCCTGTGATCGGCTTCAAGCCGATCCTGAACAAACGGCAGATGTTGGGGGTTCGGCAAGATAGTCTGAGTGGCTGAATCTGGGTCATTCTGATCGCGTCTTTCTGGATTGGACGCACACGCAACGCGACACATCTGACGAGCTATTGACCCTGAGCCCTCAAGGTTTGCGGATGTCAGCGGGATGGCAGACCCTCGGCCGAGGCGTTCGACCAACTCACGCTGTGCATCCTGGTGGCCCGACGCTGCGTCGGGCGCTAAGCGGAGGGCATCATTGCTAGGCGAGCGCCTTAATGGCCGCCCAGAGGTGCTCGGCGTAGGCCGCCGGGGTGAACTGCAGGTCCGGCTTCGGCTCCAGCCGCTTGAGCAGGCGTTCGGCCGTATCGGTGGCCATCCATCTCACCCGCTCGGTCGGCAGCCTAGCGCTGGCGTCGCGAGGATACACCTCTAGCTGGTAGCCTGGGTAGCCGGTGTATCCGCCAATGTCGGCGATCAGCAGACGTCGTGGGTTGCGGAGTTTGGGCAGCCTGTAATCCACGATAGTCTTGTCCCCCCAGCGACGTATATCAAGGCTGATGCCCAGTTCCACGTCGCGCTCGGCGAGGGTGGCGAGGGTCTGCTCGATGATGACCTTCAGGGCCTGCCACTCCTCCTCGTTAGCCTCCTTGCGGTAGACCCACTGCTCGGCGGGCCGGCCGTCGCTCGCGGGCCTGATTGCGTTCTCGTCGGACACCGCGTCGGAGACCTCGGTGTCACCTCCTCCGCTTGGCTGCGCAGTGGTGGACGCGCTCTCCACGTCCCAGTCGTTCAGGATCAGCTTGATCGAGCGGATGACGTCGTACCACGCGACGTCGCGGTCGGGCGCTGAGTTGATTGGCATCGCGTCTGTGTTGGCGGAGAGGAGCTGCCCGATGGGCAGGTTGGTCCAGTCGCACGCGCGGATCAGGATGGGAATTGCGAGGGCGCTGCCGGCGGCACTGCGCTCCAACGCGACGGCCATCTCCTCCTGGCAGGATCTGGAGCTCACATAGTCCGCGCTGATGAGCATCAGGATGATGTCGGCTGAACGAATGTTGTCGTTGATGGCTTCGTAGAGCGGCGCTCCGGCACGAATGTGTCGGTCGTTCCAGACTTCGACGCGTCCCTGGAGCAGCAGGGGCGTGAGGTGCTGGTCGAGCTCGCCCTTTAGCCGCTCGTCTTTGTGCGAATATGACGTGAAGATTTTCCGGGGCCTCATCGTCTCCCGGTATAATCGCGCGGTGCGCCGGTGGCTAGCGGGGCGTCATCACGCATGCTTGGCTGTGCATCGGCGTCGAAAGTGGGGCCCCGTTGTGAGCGAGGCAACTACCTGTAATCTTTTGCAAAGTATTGGTTAGAGGGGGTCCCGATCGGCGCCGATCTGGACCCCCGGCCATGTAGAGCTTCGACGCGATTTCAACGGCTTAACGAAAATCTACCAGGGTCCTAATTTCGGCGCCGATCCACACTTCGAGTTCCTTTGAGAGCCATTGGGGGTACTCCCGCCGATGTGGCGGCATTACCCCTGAAAATACCCCCAAATGCAAATCGACGTAGTGGCATCTCGGGAGATCCGGTGAGCGGATTTGAAGGCTGCTGAAACGACGCAAGCCAAGAAAAAAAGGCAATAAAAAAACCGCCTCGGGAAATCCTGAGACGGTTTGGTATGTGTGTGTA